>JAYUBJ010000621.1:0-3494 GCA_043740915.1 Verrucomicrobiota bacterium | reverse complement strand
ACATGGAAGACCGGGCACCGGCTGCTCGTCGCCGTCGGCCCGAGCCCGATGTCCGAGCCGCTGATCCGCTGGACGCGGCGCATGGCCGATGGCCTGCGCTGCCCGTGGATCGCGGTGAACGTTGAAAGCTCCGTGGTGCTGACCGAAGCGGCGCAAGCCCAGATCACGAAGAACCTGGCGACCGCTCGCGAACTGGGGGCGGAGGTGATCACCACGACCGACGAAGACCTCGTGCGCGGCCTGCTCCGCGTGGCCCGCGACCAAAACGTGACGCAAATCGTCATCGGGAAACCGGGCGGCGCGGGCTGGCTGGGGTGGTGGCGCGGGAGCGGGCTGCTCCGCCGGCTCGCCCGGGAGAGCGGTGACGTTGACCTGCACCTCGTGCGGTCGCAGAAGACCGGAGCCGAATCGGCCGCCCCGCCATGGCGGCCCGCGCTCCAGTCCACATTCGACCAGTATCTTTTCGCCGCCGGTGCGGTGGGGGTGACGGGCATGGTAAACTTGGGCCTGATGGAACTGGCCGGTCCGCGCGTGCCGGGTCTGGTGTTTCTGCTGGCGGTGGTGCTCGTGGCGCTGTTCGTTGGACGCGGGCCGGTGCTCCTCGCGGGCGCGTTGAGCGCGCTGGTCTGGAATTTCTTTTTTCTGCCGCCACGCTTCACCTTCATCATCGAACGGCCGGAGGACGCAGTTTTGTTCGGCACGTACTTCGTCGTCGCCATCGTGCTCGGCCAACTCGTCGCGCGCATCCGGGCGCAGGGCGAGGCGGAGCGACGGCGCGAGGAACGGGCGACCGCGCTGTACGAACTGACGCGCGACCTGGCGGAGGCGACCTCCCGCGATCAATCGGTCTGGCAGCTCGTCGCACAGGTGGGCCGCGTGTTCCAGGCGCCGGCAGCCCTCGCGCTTGAAGTCGGCGGAAAGCTGACCGCGCATCCCGACAGCACGCTCGTGCTGACGGAGAAGGAACTCAGTGTGGCGGACTGGGCCTTCCGCCACGGCAAGGCGGCTGGACGTTTCACGGACAATTTGCCGGGCACCCCCACGCTGCACCTGCCGCTGGCCACGGAACGCAAGACTCTGGGTGTGCTGTCCGTGAGCCTGCCGGGCAGCAACCTTTCGCTGGGCCAGCGGGATCTGCTCGAAGCCTTCACCCGGCAGGCCGCGCTGGTGCTGGACCGCGTCGAACTCCGCGCTGCCGCAGAACAGTCGCGCCTGCTCGCCGAGTCGGAACGCCTTGGACGCACGCTGCTCAACTCCATTTCCCACGAACTCCGCACCCCGCTGGCCGCGAGCACAAGCGCTGCCAGCGCCCTCGCCGAGGCGGACGCTGCCTCGCCTGAACATCGGCACGCCCTGCTCGCAGAAATTCAGGAAGCGAACGCCCGGCTCAACCGCATCGTCGGCAATTTGCTCGACGTCTCACGCCTGGAGTCCGGGCAAATCCGCCCGCGCCTGGACTGGCACGACGCCCGCGACCTCGTGCAGACAACCGTCCGCGACTTGCAGTGTGAACTGGGGCGGCATCCCGTGAAGATCGACCTGCCCGCCGGTTCGCTTTTGGCGCGACTTGACTTCTCCCTTGTCCAGCAGGCGCTCGCCAACCTGCTGCTCAACACCGCCATGCACACGCCACCCGGCACACCCGTTGAAATCCGCGTCGCGCAGGAAGGCGAAGCACTCACGCTGTCCGTCGGGGACCGTGGCCCGGGCATGCCCGCGGACTTGCTGCCGCGCATCTTCGATAAATTCTCACGGGGCGCGGGCGCGCCCGTTGGCGGTAGCGGTCTGGGACTGGCCATCGTCAAGGGTTTTGTGGAAGCGCACGGCGGCAGCGTCACGGCGGGGAACCGTCCCGGCGGCGGCGCGCTGTTCACCATGAGCCTGCCCCAACCCGAGCCCCCCCCGCCGGTCGAGTTCGACGGGGCGGAGAAGGAGGAACTCACTTGAATCCCGTCACCCCTCAGCGCGTCGAGGGAAAAGGGAGTTACACCGCCCTGGTTATCGACGATGAGCCGCAAATCCGCCGCCTGCTGCGCGTAACCTTGGAGGCGAACGGCTATCGGGTGTTCGATTCGGCCACCGGTCAGGACGGCATCGTGCAGGCCGCCCAACGCCGTCCGGATGTGGTGTTGCTCGATCTTGGATTGCCCGACCTCAACGGGGTGGAAGTGCTGAAACGCCTGCGCGAATGGAGTCGCGTGCCCGTGGTCATCCTCAGCGTGCAGGACCGCGAGGACGACAAGATTGCCGCGCTCGACGCAGGCGCGGACGACTACGTGACCAAGCCCTTCGCCAGCGGTGAGCTGTTGGCCCGTTTGCGTGCCGCGTTGCGGCATCTGCGTCCGCAAGGGGCGGATGCCGTGTTCCGTTCGGGCAATCTGGAGGTGGACTTGGCCGCCCGTGTGGTGCGCCAGCGCGGCCTGGAAGTAAAACTCACGCCGACCGAATATTCATTGCTGCGGCTGTTCGTGACGCACGCCGGGAAGGTGCTCACCCATCGTCTGTTGCTCACGGAAGTCTGGGGGCCGAAGGCGGTCGAACAGACCCACTATCTCCGGGTTCACATCGCCCATCTTCGCGAAAAACTCGAAGACCTTCCCGGCCGGCCCGACTACATCCGCACGGAGCCGGGGGTGGGCTACCGTTTCATTTCGCGGGAATGAGGATTGCCCCAGCGCCCGGATTGCGGTCAACAACGTATGCAGATGAGCGCAAATATTTACGCCGCGACGCTCTGGCCGGCGCGCTCGACCGGCAGACTCGACAAGGCCACTTTCAGGTTGGTTTCGGTGAAATAATTGGCGGACCATTCGTTCACAAAGAGGATCACCGGATGGCCGCCCATGTCGTGGGCGAGGCGCGATCCAGTCGGCAGCGACAGTGCATCCAGATCCGCCTCCTTCAATTCCGGCGGCAGCCAGCGCACCACGGTCCACGGGGCCGATTCCAAACGCGAGACCGCGCCGTATTCGCTTTCCAGACGGAATTGCACGACCTCAAATTGCAGCGGGCCGACCGCGGCCAGCAACGGAATTTTGCTGGCGGCATGGCGCAGGTGCAGGACCTGGATCACACCCTCCTGGAGAAGCTGGTCCAATCCCCGACGAAACTGTTTGAACTTGGCCGGGTTGGGATTGTGCAGATGCGCAAAGGCCTCCGGCGTGAAGCGCGGGATCTCGTGGTAGCTGATGCCCGGATCGCTCGTCAGCGTATCACCAATGCCGAAGGTGTCGTGCCCGACGAGACCAATGATGTCGCCGGGAAACGCCTCATCCACCGTTTCGCGTTCGTTGCCAAACAGCTTGTGCGAGCTGGACAGCCGCACCTTTTTCTCCGAGCGCGAATGGCTCACCGTCATGTCCCGCTCGAATTTGCCGGAGCAAACGCGCAGGAACGCAATGCGGTCGCGGTGCTTGGGATCCATGTTCGCCTGGATCTTGAAAATGAACCCGGAGAAAGCTGCGTACTCGGGCGCGATGAACGTAGGACCGGCG
>JAYUBJ010000620.1:0-3494 GCA_043740915.1 Verrucomicrobiota bacterium | reverse complement strand
GTCGAGCCGCCACGCGATTTCGATGACGTTCGTGCCGGTGACATTTTTGGTGTCCGGCAGCGCCTCGCCCTCGAGCAGACGTACGAACGGCTCTGAGCCGTAGGCGGCCTGGTAGCACTTGGCGATTTTTTCGTTCAACTCAGCCATTTCCACCACCCCGGTGAAATGCACGGCGGGCGCGAGATAGAGCGTGGTGAGGATGCCGCGGTTGATCGGGATCAAATGCGGCGTGAATTGAATCACCACGGGCGTGCCCGCTGCCAGCGAAAGTTCCTGTTCGATTTCCGACAAGTGGCGGTGTTTGGGAATTCCATAAGGCCGCGCGCTTTCGTGGCATTCCACAAACAAATAATCCAGTTCCGCCTTGCGTCCGGCGCCGCTCACACCGCTCAGCGAGTCAGCAATAATCCCGGCGGGTTTGATCAATCCGGCCCGCAGCAACGGCAGTATCGGCAGCAAAATGCTGGTCGGATAACAACCGGGCGAGGCAATCAGTCCGGCGCTCTTGATGGCGCTGCGGTAAATCTCGGGCAGGCCATAGACTGCTTGGGCGAGCATCTCCGGCGCGGGGTGCGCCTGACCATAAAACTCTTCATAGACCGCCGCGCTCCGCAGCCGGAAATCCGCGCTCAAATCAATCACGCGGCGGCCGTGCCGGAGCAGGGGAACCGCGAACTCCGCCGCCACGCCATGCGGCAGCGCGAGAAAGATCACCTCCGTCTGCTGGGCCAGCAGCTCGGCCTTTGGCGCGACGAAACGCAAGGTTTTCGCGCGTGGATGACTGGCGAACTTTGGAAAAACCTGCGCCACTCTCTGTCCGGCGTACTGCCGTGAAGTCACGGCGCACAACTCGGCCTGCGGATGCGACAACAACAGTCGCACCAGTTCCTCCCCGGAGTAACCGGAGGCGCCGACGACCGCGACTTTGACTGGCGAGGATGCGTTCACAGTGATCACGATTTGAATACGAGCTGGCGTAAATTGCAAATTGGCATTTCAAAACTTTCCGGGTGTGGATTCCACAAAAAAAACCCCGCCAGCACAGCCAGCGGGGTTTGCGAAATTCGCGTTCGATCTTAGCGCTTGCTGTATTGGAAGCGCTTGCGGGCACCCGGCTGGCCGTACTTTTTGCGCTCACGCATGCGCGGATCGCGCGTCAGCAGTCCTTCGGCTTTGAGGGCGGGCCGGAGGTTGATGTCCGCTTTCAGCAAAGCCCGGGCGATGCCGTGGCGCACGGCGCCGGCCTGGCCGTTGGGCCCGCCGCCGGAGACGTTGACGCGCACGTCGAATTTGGCGGCCGTCGCTGTCAAGGACAAGGGCAACAACACTTGCGTGCGCTGGGTCTCGGTCAAAAAGTATTTGTCCAACGTCCGGCCGTTGACGGTGAATTTTCCAGCGCCAGCGGCCAGACGAACGCGGGCCACGGCGGTTTTGCGGCGGCCAGTGCCGAGGAATTCTTGGATTTGAGCCATAGGTTACGAGTTAATTTGTGAGGGCCAACGGCGTCGGCAACTGCGCGGCGTGCGGGTGCTGGGTTCCTTTATAAACTTTCAATTTCGTCAACAACACCCGGCCGAGCCGGTTCTTCGGAATCATTCCCTTCACCGCGTGGGTGATGAGCTGTTCCGGTTGCCGCGCCCGGATCTGGGCCACGGAAGTGAACTTTTCGCCGCCCTTCCAGCCGGAGTAGGTCATGAACATCTTTTCATCTTCCTTCTTGCCGGTGACCCGAACCTTCTCGGCATTGATGACCACGACAAAATCGCCGGCGTCCAGATGCGCGGTGTAACACGGCTTGTTTTTTCCGCGCAACACGTCGGCCACCTGCGCCGCCAACCGGCCCAAGACCGCGCCATCGGCATCCACAAGGTGCCACTTGCGTTGATCCAAATTCACTTTCGGCAAATACGTTTTCATTAATTTCCTTATTTAAGGAGCGGTGAAACTAGCAAACAAGCTGGTGAAGTCAATAGTCAATTCGGCCATTTTTCACGGCAATTTGGTTCCCGGCCGGGCCACAGCCCTACTGCCGTTGAATTAACGAACAGAATGGTCGTGCCTTCTGCTTCTCCTCCACCGGATGGAGGAGAGGGTCGGGGAGAGGAGGCGTGTTTACTCGAGATTTCCCCTCTCCTCAATCCTCTCCCCTCTCCTCCGTCGCGGGGCGAGGAGGAAGAATCTCCATTGAATTCAATGGTTGCGGTTTACACCCCCTTGACCGGTCATTCACTGGGAATCTCGCCGCTGGGAACCGCCGGGTCTTTGCCCGCCAGCGGTTTTTCCAATTTCGTCACCCGCCGCAAGAGCTCGGGCAAATGCTGCAGGGCCAGCCACTCGCGCTTGATCTGGCGGTCGGGTTGGGCTGGGGAGCCCAGCCATTTTTCCCCCTCGGGGATGTCATTCATCACGCCGGACTGGGCGGAAATAATCACCCGGTCGCCAATCTTGAGATGGCCCGCCAGACCCGCCTGGCCTGCGATCGTGACGTGGTTGCCCAGTTTGGTGCTGCCCGCGATGCCGGCTTGCGACACAATAATGCAATGCTCACCGACCACCACGTTGTGTCCAATCTGCACCAGGTTATCAATCTTGGTTCCCGCCCCGATGATGGTGGAGCCGAGGGCGCCGCGGTCGATGGTTACGTTGGCGCCAATTTCCACGTCGTCGTGAATGATCACGTTGCCGATCTGCGGCACTTTGCGATGGCTGCCGGCGTCCAAAACATAACCGAAACCGTCCGCCCCGAGGACGCTGCCCGCGTGGATACGGACACGTTTGCCAATTTGGGTGCGCGCATAAAGCGTGACGTGCGGAAAGAGGTGCGCGTCTTCGTCGAGGCGGCAATCCGCGCCGAGGTGATTTCCACCCTGGAGCACCACGCGGGCGCCGATGCGTACACTGTCGCCCACCACGCACTGGGGCCCGACATGGGCCGAAGGCTCGATCTGCGCCGAGGCCGCGACGAGCGCGGAAGGATGGACGCCGGCGGCAAAATGAGGTTCCGGGAAGAAGAACGGCAGCACCCGGGCGAATGCAATGCGCGCATTTTTTACACGGATCAAACTCTTCCCGGATGAAACAAATCCGTCCGCCACCAGGATTGCCGAGGCCGCGCTCTGTTCGGCGGCCGCGAAGTAAGTTTCATTCTCCGCGAAGGTGAGGTCGCCGAATTTAGCCTGGTTCGCCGGCGCGAAGCCGGTTAACAACCGGGTGCCGTCGCCCAAGACCTCTCCGCCAATCTGCGCCGCAATTTCAGCAACGGTAAAAGTCATATCACGAAGGCGGACCGCCGACCCCGGGTCGGGGTGAAATGCGGAACCCGGAACGCGAAATGACGGCCGAGCGCCCGGCCAACTCGAAATCCGAAACTCGAAACTCGAAACGCATCGTCAGATTCCCCGCTCGTTGATGACCTGATTTTTCTCACCCAGCACGATCACGCGGGGCTGCCAGCTTTTTGCCGCGGCCGCCTCCACTTCGGTGAAGCTCATGAT
>JAYUBJ010000619.1:0-11257 GCA_043740915.1 Verrucomicrobiota bacterium | reverse complement strand
ATTGCTCGGCCACGCGCATCTGGTCACGACGCAGGTGTACACCCATCTCACCTCCGAACGCTTGAAACGCGCCTACGATGCCGCCCATCCCCGGGCTTGAATGATTTTTGCCTTTTGTTTTGCCTCACCACCTGATTTATTGCCCGCCATGAACGTTGACCTTGGAATCTGGGACAAGCTTACCAAGGTGATCATTGTTCTGCTGCTCGCGGCGGTGGTCCTCGGCGTCGCCGTTTGGTATCTGCCGCTGATCAAACAGAACGAACGGATGCGCGCTGAAGATTTGCGGATCCAGAAATCCATCCGGCAGGAAGATGAAAAATTGCGGCAGTTAAAGGCCTCGAGCGACGCGGTCCGTTACGATCCAAAAACCGTTGAGCGCCTGGCGAGAGAGAAATTGGGTTTCGCCAAACCCGGCGAAACCGTCATCCGCTTTGACCCGGCCACCAATCCCCCGCCGGCCAGGCCGTGAGATTGTCGCGGGCGCGCTTCGGTCTGTGTATCGGAGCGCTGAGGATCGCTCGACGCGCGCTTCCCCGGACCGCGGTTTGTCCCAAAACCGCAGCGCGTCGCCAACATACCCGCGTTGAAATTAACCCAACCCTCCCCGGTTCGTCCACGCGCTGCGAGTTGGGACAACTCGCGGTCCGGGGAAAGCTGCGCGGCGCAACCGGGGCGGACCGCGGCTGTGTCGTCCTCGACCAACCGCAGCACGACGCAATGGCCGGACGCTCCAGGTTCCTCCCACCCTTTTCCCGGCCACGCTGCTTCGGCTGATCCCGCGCGGCGCGCGGGACACAGCCGCGGTCCGTCGCAGGGGCACGATTCTCGGACGCTCAGGCGCGCAGCCGGATCAACCGCAACTCCCGCGTCGTGTCCGCGGATTCGAGTTTTCACAGCGTGTTAAGCTCTGGGAGGTGATGAGATGCCGTCTGAAACGTGCCTGCCACCGGACCGTGGTTCCAATAGGGAATTCCGACACGAAGAAAAAGCGCGCGGACAAACGGAATGTTTGCGTTCAGCAGCAACAGTCGGATCAAGTGTGGGTAACAGAAGACTGGCGGTGGAGTCGAATGGACTCGTCCCTTGCCCGGGATGACATACACCAAATCCAACACTTGCGGATGCGGAGGCGGTGGAGGCCAAAGCCGGTTAGCAACCCTGATGAGATCCTCCAATCTGGCATCCTTTGTGATCTGATCGGGAATTATCGGTTGAGGTTCCATCAGCGGAACACGCTCGACTTCCTGAATCTTTGCCGTGTCGGGCGGACGATGATCGATCCCTGCATCAATGGTCCATTCTGCGCGCGATTTGAGCGTGAAGATTATTTCATCGGCACCATCTGCCATGGCTTGGAAGAAGATGAGATTGGCGAGCAGCTTAATCGGCCCTCCAGCGGTTCGGTCCCTCGAATCAAGATTGAACACCTTGCCCATAATTCGCACTCAATCAAATGTCAGCACGGTCAACCCGGTCTTCAGCCGCACAGTCTCTGCAAGGGCATTCAATTCCTCCGCGCTTAGCTTCGTTGCAAATGCCTCCGGCGTCGGACGCGCGATCGTGTACGCATGGACCTCTTTGATCTTACCGCCGTCATGCACGATTTCATTAAGCCGGTCGCAATACGCGCTCAATTCCGCCGGTGGCATCACCTGGTCATGCACCTTCAGAAAAAGACTCTGGATCACGATCGGCCGCACGCGTGCCGTGGCCAGCAGGTTGTGCAGGATGCGGTCAAAGCGGATTGTCGTGCGGTTGACGAGATGGAAATAGCCTTCCGTGCCCGCGTCGAGCTTGCCCCAGACTTCGCCGTTGTTGGCGTCCATGATTTCGAGGCCGCGCTTCACGTCGGCCTTGTCCAGCCCGGCGGCGTCGGTGATCAATACGATTTTCGTCCGGTCAAGTCCTTCGGCGCGTTTCACGTCGGCCACGGCTTGCACGCACTCGGTGAAGTTGGCAATCATCGTCGGCTCGCCGTCACCACTGAAGGCGATGTCCTTGATGTTCCGCGTGAGAAATGGCGCCAGTTCGTTGAACTTGGGTTCCTTGGCCAGTCCGCCGTCCCGCGCGAAATGGATCATGGCCGCCAGCTCGTCGCGCATCTGGGTCAAGTCCACCTTCGACACCTTGCCGGGGATTTTGCGGTCCACCTCGCAATAGATGCAGTCGAAGTTGCAGACCTTGTCGGGGTTCAGGTTGATGCCGATGGACAGCCCGCGCGAGCGCCGCGAGATGACGGGATAGACGAAGGTGAAATCGGAAAACTGCCGCGTGTGATCCTGCACGGCGGCGAGGCTGCTTTTAATCTGAATGGTTTGCTCGGCCATGCGGGCAAGGTCGAGGTTCGGGATTCAAAGTTCAACCCAAAAGCGGGGGGGTAACCGCAGATAAACGGAGATAAGAATTGGGTTGAACTGCCCTGCGCTTTCAATTCCAACGTGTTATCTGCGTTCATCTGCGTTCATCTGCGGTTAAAAGTCTTTGCGGTCCGTGCGCTTCTTGGCCGTGCATGAATTCGTGCCCATCCGCGGTTAAATCCCGGCATGCGGTTTTGAGGATGCCCCGGTGCGGCGGGAATTCGCAACCTGAAGGTTGCGGCTACAGCGAAGGGCCGTGCATCCCGAAGTTGTTGGTAAACCTGAAAAACCGGAAAATCCCGGTCAATGCGAGTTGAGAGCACCAACAACATCGAGATGCACCGAGCGAAGGGCGGCGAAACCGTTCGTTCATTTTGAAGCGAAGGGGGCGGGCGCCGTTTCGTAGTGGCTTTGGTTTTTCCTGAACGAGCGCAAGGCAAGCAGGAGCGCGAACACGATCAGCAGCGCACCGGAAAAGAAGGCCACTCCCGGCAGGTACACCGGCGCACGCGGGCTGATGAAATAGCCGAACAGCCCGGTGAAGACGAGCGGTCCGATGAATCCCGCGACGCTTCCGAGACTCGAGAGCGATCCTTGCACCGCGCCCTGCTCGTTTGGTGGCACACCGCGAGAAATCAAACCCTGGATTGCCGGCGCGGCGATGGAACCAAAGGAGCCCACCACGATCAGCGCATAAATCATCCAGCCTTTCGTCGCGAGGCCGTACGCCGTCATGAAGACCGTGGTGTTGATCAGCCCCAGGATGATCGACCGCCGCTCACCGAGCTTGGGAATAATTTTTCGCGCCAGTCCGCCCTGCACCACGGCCGCCATGATGCCGACGATGGCAAGTGACGCGCCCACTTGCTTCGGTGTCCAATTGTAGCGATAGCCGGTGTAGAGCACCCAGGTGCTCGGCAACACTTGATGCGCGAGGTTGATGAGAAAAAACGTCTCGACCAACCCAAGCACGACCGGGAAGCGTTTCAACGCGAGCAGCGAGCCGACGGGATTTGCACGGCCCCAAGTGAAGGCGCGCCGATGCTCCGGCGGCAGCGACTCGGGCAACACAAACATTCCGTAAAGCCAGTTCAGCAGCGTCAATCCAGCGGCGAAATAGAACGGTACGCGCAACCCATAGGTACCAAGGAAACCGCCCAGCGCCGGCCCCGCGATGAAGCCCAGGCCAAATGCGGCGCCGATGATGCCAAAGTTTGCCGAGCGTTTTTCCGGCGGGCTGATGTCGGCGATGTAGGCGCTTGCAGCGGTGATGTTCGCGCCCGAGATGCCGGCGATGATGCGCCCCAGGAAAAACCACGGCAGTGTCGGCGCGAACGCGAGCAGCAGATAATCCAGCCCGGAACCGAGCAGCGATCCGAGAATCACCGGCCGTCGCCCGAACCGGTCGGACAAACTGCCGAGCACCGGCGCACAGAGGAATTGCATCAGCGCATACAGCGCGGCCAGCCAGCCATACGTGCTCGAGGCCGCCGAGACATCACCCGAGAGTTCCTCGATCAGCTTCGGCAGAATCGGGATGATCAATCCGATGCCGAGAATGTCGAGGAACAGCGTGACGAAGATAAAGCCAAGGGCGGGTTTGCGCGAAGTCACAAGGTGGCTGTTCTGGTGGAAATTCGGATTACCAGGGGATCGGCGTGCCCAGCCGGCGAGTCGTTACATCCCCATGATTTGGTACCCGCAATCCACGTAGAGCACTTGTCCCGTGATGGCCGCGGCGCCGTCGCTGGCGAGGAACGTGCCGGTGGCACCGAGTTCCTCGGGGAGCACGTTGCGCTTAAGCGGAGCGTGGGCTTCGTAGTGCTTGAGCATGTCGGTGAAACCGGCGATGCCGCGGGCGGCCAGCGTGTTGACCGGGCCGGCGCTGATGCAATTCACGCGAATTTTCTTCGGGCCAAGATCAAAGGCGAGATAGCGCGTGCTGGCTTCGAGCGCGGCCTTGGCCACGCCCATCACATTGTAGTGCGGCACGACTTTCTCCGCGCCGTAATACGTCATCGCCACGATGCTGCCGCCTTCGGTCATGAGCGGCGCGGCCCCGCGCGCGAGCGCGACGAGCGAATACGCACTCACGTCGTGCGCCACACGGAACGCCTCGCGGCTGGTGTTCACAAACTCTCCTTCGAGCGCTTCCTTCGGCGCGAACGCAACGCTGTGCAGCAACAGATGCAGCTTGCCGAATTTCGCGCCCACTTCGCTGAACACGCGGGCGATGTCCTCGTCCTTCGTCACGTCGCAGGGCAGGATGAGCGTGTCGGGGCCGAAGGTGCCGGCGAGTTCCTCGACATTTTCCTTGAGGCGTTCGCCCTGGTAGGTGAAGGCGAGCCGCGAGCCGGCCTTGTGCCAGGCCTGCGCGATGGCCCAGGCGATGGAGCGTTTGTTGGCGACCCCGAAGACGATTCCGAGTTTTCCAGCGAGTGAAGACATAGGCATTCTTTCGTTAATTACGAAACAGGATGAAGGCATTTGCCGCCCTGTGGCAAGGGGTTTTGAATTGGTCTTAATCCACGCGTTTGAGCCGCAGCGCCACCAATCCCGCCAGCCCGCACACCAGCAGGCCACTCACCGCCCAAGTGCCGGCGTTCGCGCTGGCCGGAGCGAGCCAGAGCGCCGCCGCGCCCACAGCCGGGCCGGCGAAGATACCCGCACCGATCGCCGCTTCGTGCAACCCGCCGTGTTCGCCTTTGGTTTCGCCGATGTCCATCGAATAGAACAGCGACGAATAGTAAATCAAGCCCGTGGCGAAGCCGAATACGATTTGCGCGAGCACCAGCAGCCAGATCTGGCCGGCGAGCAGGAGGGTCGTGAAGCTGGCGATCAAGGCGAGGAACGCGGCGAGGAGCCAGCGGAATTTGTAGTGCCACTTCGTCCATTGCCACAGCAGCACGAACGCGCCCAGCCGGACGAAAAGCCAAAGCGAACAGAAGACGCCCGACTCGGTGGTGGTGAGGTGGAGGTTCGCCGCAAGCTGCGGGATCACCGCGAGCACGGTATTGATGGCAATGTAGGCGAACGGATTCGCGAGCCAGGCCATCTTGAGAAATATGGCCGGGCTGACTGGCTGACGGAACGCGTCCGGTTCCGGTGTGTGGGGTGGTGGTGCGGGCGGGGGCACAATTGGAGCCGGCGAACCCGGTGGCTTCGCCAGCCACGAAGCGCCGCCGAAAAGCGCGGCGTACAACGCGGCGGGCAGCCAGTAAATGCTTTTATCGCCCAACCATTCGAACAACGCGCCGCCGGAAAAATAAGCAACGGCCGCACTGCTGGCCCAGACTACGTTGTAGAGGCCGATCATCCGGGGCAAGCGTTCCTCGCTCTCGCCTTCACTCACCAGCGCTTCGAGCGCGGGCCAGGTGAAGCACATCATGAACGTCCAGCCCGCAAGCGTGAACACCTGACCCGCGACGGTGGGAAAGGCGCTGCCCACGAGCAGCACGCCGGCCATGCCGCCACTGCCGAGCCGCAAGGCGGTGAAGTAACCGTGACGCTGGGCGAACCGCCCGCCGAGCCAGGCCGACCCGACGTAGATCAACCCGTGCATCGCCGAGACGAGGAGGTTGCCGAGATTGCCGAAACCGAAATGGTCGCGCAGCAGGAAGAAGAGGTAGTTGAAATAGTACGCGCCGGCGAAAGCGTTCAGGCCTTCGAGGGTGAGATAAGCTGCTTTGCGTCGCGTCGGCGTCATCGCGCCGAAATTAGCGGGAGCCGGCGGGAAAATGTCGAGGTTGAATTAAGCGAATTGGAAGTCAGCGGATTTCGGCAAGCGCCCGGTGGCAGTACCACTTCACGGCGTTGCTCATGATCGGCTGGAGTTCCTCCAGGTCACCGGCGGAACACCAGCGGATGTCGTGATGCTCCTCGACGGCGAGAGTGGCACGGGCATCTTGCCCGTGAGTTTCTGAACCGGACGGGCGGGACGCCCGGGCCACTATTTTGGGCCGCGCCCAGTAAATCAAACCAATGTGCTCATGCGTGTCGCTGATGCGGTGGATGTCGAGAAAGCGCGGTGCGATGAGCGCACGCGTGCCGGGTTCGCTTGTGGGCGGACGTTCGCCGAGCAGTTCCACGTCGAAGCCGCTCTCCTCCTTCGCTTCGCGCAACGCGGCCTGCTCCGGATCCTCGTCCAATTCGATGTGACCGCCGAGCGGCAGCCATTTGTTGAGCTTGCGATGATGAATGAGCAGGATCTTGGCGTCATGCACGACAAAGATGGCCACGGTGAAATCAATTTTTTCGTGGATGTGGGCCATGTGTAGGGCTCAATAATCATACAGCCCGCTGTCGTGCGTGTAGTCGCCGCCTTTCTTCCCGCCTTCCGGGCCGCCCATGAAATCGCCAAGCAGATCGCCCATGTCGGCTTCGATTTTCTCGGGGTCTTCGCCGGCTTCGAGGCGTTTGATGGCGATGTCCATTTCTTTCGGCATCATGCCGGGCGGCATGAGGTCTTTCATCTTCCGCATCATGTGGGCCATGTGCTTCGGGTTGTTCTCGTCCATGTGCTCCATGTCCCGCTCCATCTCGTTCATGGCGCGGGCGACGCGCGGATCGTCGAAATCCGGCATCGGCGGCTCGTCGCCTTCCGCGCCGCCGGGCGTGGCCGCCGGTTCTTTCAGGCCCCTGCTCATGGCGAAACGGCTCATCAACTTCGACATTTTCTTGTTCCCGCATTTGGGACAGATAGGTACGCGGTCGGGATTGATCCGCTTGGATAGGAAATTGAAAATCACCCGGCACTTCGGGCAGGAGAATTCGTAGATGGGCATTGGAATTTACGATTTACGATTTACGATTGGCGCGCGAGAAGAAAATTTACGAGTCGGCTGAAATCCAGCGGGCTCGTAAATCAAAAATCGTAGATCGCAAATCGAAGTTTACTTCAACCGGTCGAAGTTTTTCTGCAAGATCTGCCAGTCCTTCTGCCCTTTTACCTTTTCCTGGTGGCTGGCGATGAGCTTGGCTTCGTTGGCGTTTTTCGTCGGGCGGTTGGTCTTGTAGAAAATGCCGAACTTCCCTGGAAACGCCTCTCCGGAGAGCTTGTAGGCGGCTTCCTCGCTCGTCACGTCGTGGTCGGCGGGGACGGTGTTGAAAACGCCACCCTTGCGCGGATTCGAGGAGTCGAACGCGCCTTCATAAAACTCCACGCACTCGCTGAGACACTCGATGAAGCTGAACCCCTCATGGTCCATCGCCGCTTCCATCATCTGCAGGACGTGGTTCGGGTTGGTGTGCGTCGTGCGCGCCACGAAGGTCGCGCCGGCGCTGATCGCCTGCTTCATCGGATTGATCGGTTGGTCAAACGAACCCCACACGTCCGTCTTGCTCTTGAAACCCAGCGGCGAGGTTGGCGACGTCTGCTTTTTCGTCAGGCCATAGACCCAGTTGTCCATGACGCAATAGGTCATCTTGATGTTCTTGCGCGCGGTGTGATTGAAATGATTTCCGCCAATGGAAAATGCGTCGCCGTCGCCGCCAAAAACGAACACATGCAGGTCGGGGCGCGAAAGTGAAATACCGCTCGCGAACGGCAGCGCGCGGCCGTGGATGAAATGCGCGCCGTGGGCCTGCACAAAATACGGAAAGCGGCTGGAGCAGCCGATGCCGGCCACGGTGGTGATCTTCTCGTGGTGCATCTTGCGCTTCTCGATGAGCTTGAAATAAAGCGCGAGCACGGAAAAATCGCCACAGCCGGGGCACCACGTCGGGTGGTCGGCGGCGACGTCTTTTTTCTGGAGACCTTTGCGGTCGGCCTCGAGCAAAGGCGGCACGGTGCCGACGTTGAGATTGCCGGTGCGAGGGAGAACTTCGAAAGGAAGGGTGAGGGAACTCATGTTGTTATTAATTTGAAAATTGAAAGGGGGTTACATCTTCCGCAACCCGGTGGCGACGGCTTCTTTGGCGCGGGAAAGAATGTCCTTCACCTTCCAGTTGAGGCCATCCACTTTGGTAATGCCGCAAATCTTGGGGTCGCAGTAGCGCGCCCGCAACAGGCTCGCGAGCTGGCCGTAGCCATACAGGCCCTCGTCGTTCATCTCGACGACAAAGACGTGGTTGAAACCGGAAAAAATGTTCTCGAGGCCGTTCGGCAGCGGGTGGAGATGCTTGATGTGAATGGAGGAAACGCTGTCGCCGGCGGCGCGGGCGCGGTCCACGGCTTCTTTGATCGGGCCTTGCGTGCTGCCCCAACCAACGAGCAGGACATTCCCCTCCGGCGGACCGTAGATCGTGGGCGTGGGCAGCGCGGCGGCGAGGGCCTGGAGTTTCTTGCGGCGCTTTGCCGTCATCTCCATGTGCAGTTTCGGCGAGCCGGTCGGATGGCCTAGCTCGTCATGCTCCAACCCGGTGACGACCGGATATTTGCCGCTGCCGATGCGGGTGCCCGGCGCCACGTGGCGCGTGATGCCGTCAGCCGGCGCCAAGTCGTAGGGTTTGTGGTCGGTCACCGGCGTGAAGTCCGGCGAGATGTCCTGGCAAACTTTTTCCAAGTCCGGCTCGGTAAACGCCTCGATGCGACTGGCGATGCCCTGGTCGGTAAGGAAAATAACGGGCACGGAATATTTGCGGGCGATATTGACCGCCTCGATTGCCATGTAGAAACAATCCTCGACGTTCGCCGGCGCGATGACGACCCGCGGCGAATCCCCGTGACCGCCGAAAACAGCGATGTTCAAATCAGACTGTTCGACGTTGGTCGGCATGCCGGTGCTCGGTCCGCCGCGCTGCACGTCGATAATGACCAACGGCATTTCCGCCATCACCGCCCAGCCGAGCGCCTCGGTCTTGAGCGAGATGCCGGGGCCGCTGGAACCGGTCACGGCCACGCGCCCGGCGTAACCCGCGCCGATGGCCATCGAAATGGCGGCGATCTCGTCTTCGGTCTGCACAAAAGTGCCGCCGTATTTCGGCAGCTCGCGGCGCAGCAACTCCATGATGTCCGACCACGGCGTGATCGGATAACCGGCGCCGAAGCGCACGCCCGCGGCGAGGAGACCATAGCCGACGGCTTCGTTGCCGTTCATCACGACCTGGTTGCCGGCTTTCTTCTGCGCGTCCACGAACTTGAACACCTCGAATACATTTCCAAGTGAGTGTCCGTAGCCGGCGTGGAACGCGGCGAGCGCATTGTTCAAAATGCTCGGATCCTTGCCGGTGAAACGCTCGCCAATGAGCTTCTCCAATTTCGGAATGTTCAGGTCGAACATCTTGGCAATCAGTCCGAGCGAGAAAATATTTTTACCCTTGTCCTTGGCCGTGCCGCCGATGGCCTCGACCGTCAGACCGGAAATCGGCACCGCCACGTGATGATAATCCTGCTCCCACTCCGGACGGACTTCGACGTGATCGGAATCAAAGAGCACGATGCCGCCTTTTTTCAGCGACTTGATGTGCTCCTCATAGGAGTGCTGGTAGAAGCAAAGGAGCACGTCGGCCTCATCCCCGGCGCTCAACACTTCGCCGGAGCCGATGCGGACCTGGAAGATGGACGGCCCGCCGGAAATCGTGGAGGGGATCGTCATGAAGGTCATCACTTCCTGCTCGCTGCGGCCGGCGAGCCGCGCGAGAAAGCCGCCGATGGCCTGGATGCCATCCTGGGAGTTGCCGGCGATGCGGATGACCGCCTCGGAAATTTGGGAAATCTTGGGACTGCCGCCGGTCGCGGGGACAGCCGTGGTTGCGTCGCTCATGAAAATCTTTTTGGATTAATCGTTCTGATTCACCTTGAGACGACGCTGCCTTGCTCATTGTTCAATGAGAGGATCGCCTCACGATGCGCAGCCACACTAACACTGCGAGGGGACCTGTCAAACGTTAATCTACGTGCCATAACTAATTGGTGCAAAGCATATTAAACATTTCCCCTCGAGCAAAACACCAACTGAATTGGGTCGGTGATTAGCTGGACTTATTGAACCTGGGAGTGAATTAAGGTGTGCGGGGAATGCTTTTCGCCGGGTTGGAATTGTCCGCCCAGACCGCCACGACGGTGGAGTCGGACGGAACTAAGGGTCAATGAGAGTAATGGTTTAGAATCATTTCCCACCAAATGTGTCATTAGTGAGAACTGACACCAATGAGGGAGTCCGGGGTAACCCTGGTCGGTGAAAAGCCATGACGCGAGTGGCTGAGCCGGACCGCGAGTTGTCCCAACTCGCAGCGCGTGGCGGAACCGAGGCAGCGTGGGTAAATCTCACCGCGGGTTTGCTGGCGACGCGCTGCGGTTTGGGACAACCCGCGGTCCGGGAAAGGGAGTGCCGGGCCGGTGAGGCACCCGGGCGCAAGACATCGACGTGTCCTCCGTGTTATTTCTTGGCTCCGTGAGACTGCAAGATCGCCGCACAGTTTGTGTGCCCTGCTTTCATCGCCACATGCAGCGGCGTCCAACCCCAGGCCATTCTCGCGTTCACGTTCGCGTGGCTGGCAATTAGTAACTCAATGGCGGCTGGGAAATCTCTGAACGCGGCAAAATGAAGCGCGGTTTCGCGGTTCTTGTTTTTGGCGTTGGGGTCGGCGCCAGCCGCCAAGAGGATTCTCACGTTCTCGATTTTCAACCAGTGTACGGCTTCAATGAGGGGAGTTTCGCCATGATCACTTCGCACTTCTAGCTTGGCCCCTCTGGCTATCAAATATTCCAAAGTAGTTGCATGACCGCCTAAAGCTGCCACGTGTATTGGTCTCCTGCCAGAGTTTCCCCGTTTGTTGATGTCGGCTCCATGCGCAATCAACAATTCCACAATATCTTGATTCCAATACCGGCCGGTCGCCAAACTCAATGCGGTTTTATCCAATAGTTCCTCCCTGGCACTTCCTATCGCATCCACATTTGCATGAGCATTTAGCAGCAATTCCACGATGGCTGCATTCGTGCGCATCACGGCAAT
>JAYUBJ010000618.1:0-3502 GCA_043740915.1 Verrucomicrobiota bacterium | reverse complement strand
CCGGCGCGGCGGTGCGCTCGCTTTTCACCGGCACGACAATAATCTTGCTGGCCAGCGGCGCGAGAAGGTCGCACATCGCGCGGCAATTTTTGTCGGCCAGAATTCCCAGGATGAGCGTGAACGGAGCGCCGGTCTCCGACCCGGCGGGTTGTCGAGGGTTGGCTGGTTCGTGCCGGGTCAGAGACCGGCGCTCCGCAGCTTTTCGCTCATCGAACTCTTGGTGTACATTGCCCTGTTCGCGGTGGTCACGGGCTTTGGCTTCGCCGCATTTTTTCAATGTCGTGCTACGGCAAACAGCCTCCGGCGGACATCCGACGACATCGTGCTTGCATTGCAGGCTGGCGAACGCTGGCGCGAGGATGTGCGCTCAGCGGTGGCGCCGCTGCAGTTCGTCGACGGTGACGACGCGCAACAGGTGATCGTCCCGCTGAAAACAAACCAGGTCGCCTACCGGTTTTCGAAGCAGGCCGTGTGGCGGCGCGGGGACGCGAACGCCGCGTGGGTTCCCTTGTTGCCCAGCGTGAAACATTCCCGGATGGAACGTGACGCCCGCCAGCAGGTCACCGCGTGGCGTTGGGAGGTCGAACTCAAAACCAAACAACCGGAAGCGCGCCTGCGGCCGCTTTTCACCTTCGAGGCGGTGTCACTGGGAGGAACCAAGCCATGAACCTGCCCACCGGAAAAACTACAAGCCAGAGTCGAACGCGGTCGGAACGGGGTTCCGTGGTGCTCCTGCTGCTCCTGCTGCTCGCCATCATGGCGGTGTATCTGGCCAGCAATAATCTCGTGTTGAATAATCTTCACCGGGAATTGGGTTTGATTGAGAAGAAGCAGATCGAGAAATTCTCGCGTCCGTCCGTTCCGACCTCAAACAGCAGGACTCGGGCAAATCCATAACCTTCATCATGGACAAAGTCCGCATCATCGAACGTTCCCTGCGTTGTTACACCCTCGGGTGGCTGTCGTTCCTGCCCATTGCGGGTCTCGCGTTTGGGCCATTGGCGTTGTTTTCCTTTCAATCCGTCCGCGTGGAAGCCGGCAACGAATGGAATCCGGCCAGCCGTTACTTGAAGTGTGGCGCTTTGCTGGGATGTCTCGGGTTTTTGCTTTCCGTGCTGCTGCTCGGGCTGGTGTTTGTGATTATTCTCAAATCTTTTAAAGATTAGCTCCGCGGCGAAGGGACGCCGATCCGACGCATGACTTTCCTGCCCATTGTCGAGCGCGAACTGCGCCAAGCCGCCCGACGGACGAGCACTTACTGGATGCGTTTTGCCGCCGTGCTGCTCGCTGCATTTATCGCGTTGGATTTGTTGTCACCCAGTTTTCGAGGCGTGATCAACCCCGCCGAAACCGGTCACACACTGTTCCTCGCGATTTCCACCCTGGCGCTCGGCTACAGTTTGATCGCGGGCGTGTTTGTCACCGCCGACTGTTTGAGCGAGGAACGGCGCGAAGGCACGCTGGGGTTGCTGTTTCTCAGCCGGTTGACGAGCTTCGATGTGGTGTTCGGGAAACTCACCGCCAAATCCCTGAACGTGTTCTACGCGCTCTTCGCCATTTTGCCAGTGCAAGCCCTCTCGCTGTTGCTCGGCGGCGTCACGGTCGGCGAATTCTGGCGGATGGTGATCGTGCTTCTCAACACGCTGCTGTTCTCGCTCGCGGCCGGCATGTGGGCTTCTTCGTGGAATCACGACTCGCGCCAGGCCATGGCGGCCACCCTGCTGGCGATCGTCCTGCTGACGCTCGGCCCGTGGCTGCCGGTTTGGTTCTTCGGTTTCGCGAGCGGGCGAAACAACTTCCTGCTGGGCAGCCCCGCGTACGCTGCTTACCTGGCGCTGGATGCCAACATCCTCGCGGCCGCCGATTCCTTCTGGGCATCTGTTTTTGTGACGGGGGCGCTGAGTGTGCTCTTCCTGGTACTGGCCGGCCGTTTCGTTCGCCAAGCCTGGCACGAAGATTCCCGGCCAGCAGCAAGGGCGAGCCACCCGCGTTGGTGGCGGCCAGGAAAATCCGAACTTCTCCCCCGTTCGCGAGCGGAGCGGGCGCGCTGGCTGGAACTCAACCCCGTCCTCTGGCTCGCTCGGCGGGAAGAGCGCGGGTGGGTGAGGCTGGGCCCTTGCCTCTTTCTGGCCGCCGGCCTCGGGTTCGTGGGTTGGCTGACGCCAGGATGGATTTGGCGGGAGCCTGAATTTATCTTTGCCGCAAGCTTTACGTTGAATGCGCTGGTCAAATTGTGGCTCGCCGCTGGCGTCTGTCGGCGCGTGGCCGAAGCGCGACGCAGTAGCATGTTGGAGTCGGTGTTGCTGACTCCCCTGCGAACGTCCGACATTTTGAACGGGTTCCTCCTGGGCATCAAGCGTCAGTTCATCTTGCCGGCGCTCCTGGTCTTGTGCGCCAATCTTTCCCTGGCGGCGGGCAACGCCGGCACGTTCCAAAACTGGCTCGACGATGGGATTCCCCTGGTGATGATCCTCTTTTCCATCGCCATTTTTCTCGCAGATATTTACACGCTGTCGTGGGTCGGAGTCTGGCACGGACTGACGGCCCCGAATCAAGCGCGCGCTTTGCTGCGGACGATGGTACAAATAAATGTCGTCCCGTGGCTGGTCTTTTTGGGATTCGGCGCCGCATTGGCCTTGCTCCACTCCGATGGCTCGCCACCGGGTCCGGGGTGGCTGATTCTCATCTGGTTCCTTGCCTGTTATGTTACCGATGCCGCGCTTTGCGGACTGGCGATCAACCGGCTCTGTGACGATTTCCGCGCGCTGGCCACGGAACCGCGCACGCACAGCACCCGGCGCGCTGGCTGGTGGTTTGGCCGGGGCTCTTAATTGGATTTGGGCTTGAGGACGATCTCGACCTGCAAGCCGGACGGGCTGCGATTCTTGGCGGTGACGGTTCCCTGGCAGGACTCCACGCACGACTTCACGATGGCCAGGCCCAGGCCGGTGCCGCCGGTGTCGCGGCTGCGGGATGGTTCCAGGCGGAAAAGGGGATCGAAGATCTGGCCCACCGATTCCTGCGGCACACCGGGGCCGCAGTCCGCCACGGTGAGGGTAACGCGTCCGTCCTGGGCTTGGGCGGAAACCGTGATTGGGCCGGCGTGGCCCGCATGACGGATGGCGTTGCGAACCAGATTGGCCAGCGCGCGCGACAACAGATCCGGGTCAGCCAGCGCCTGCATCGCCTCGTCAATTTCAATTTCGATGGGCATCGCCCCGACCGTTTCACGCGCCACGACCCGCCGCGCCAGGCCGGCCAGGTTCACGGGCTCCAAAACAATTTCCCTTTGCCGCAAGCCCGCCTGGGAAAAGAAGAGGAGTTCGTTCACCAAGCTGGACATGTGCTGCACTTCTTCGCGCACGTCCTCGACATACGCTTTCTGGCTGGTGTCGGCCCGATGTTCGAGGATGCCCAGGGCGACCTGGATGCGCGCGATGGGCGAGCAGAGTTCGTGGGCGATGTCGCCCAGAAAGCGTTTTTGTCCGCTCACAAAACCAGC
>JAYUBJ010000617.1:0-3516 GCA_043740915.1 Verrucomicrobiota bacterium | reverse complement strand
CGACACGCGATAGGCGTCGTTGACCTTTTCCGCATGGGTGCTTCGGACGAAACCGCTGCCGTCGGGGGCGAACTGAATCGCAACTGATGGGGAGAACGAGACGGTTTGCGGCCCGTCCGGTGGTTCATCCACCGACCAGAGCTTGACCTCGCCGTTTCTCGCGCCGGTGGCCAGAAAATGGCTGTCCGGGGAGAAATCCAATGCGGTCGGCGAGTCGGTATGACCATGTAACCCTCGTCTTCGCCAGGTAGAGGTAGCGTACAGCCCAACCGCCGGCCGGCCGCCGCCCACGGTCGCGAGCCAGCGACCGTCGGGGGAAATGACGGCCACTTGCGCCAAGGTCGAGCCTTCGAGTTCCGCCACCAGGTTGCCGTCTTCGACGCTCCATACTTGGGTTGGTGCGTCGCCGCCGGCCGCCACCAGCCACCGCCCATCCGGCGAGAATTTCAGATCGGAAGACGCTCGGGTAGCGGCGTTAGTAATTCGAGCGCTCCTTTTTCGCTCCGCCAGATTCCAAAAATCAATTTGTCCGACTTGATCACTTATTGCCAGCAGCTGTCCAGCGGGCGAAAACGCAACCCCGCCGACGTCTGTCTCCGCGCGGAATGTGTCTCGTTTAACCCGGTCCTCCACGCCGCAGAGATCCACCTGATTTCCGGAGGCCACCGCCAGTGTTTTTTCATCGGGCGATATCGCCAGGGATTTGACCGTCCCATCGGTGGTCAGGAAGTCCGTCTCGACGCCGGTCCGCAGATCCAGAGCCCTCACGTCCCGGGCCTTATGCCAAAGGTGACGATTGAACAGCACGTGGTGTTTGTTCGCCAGCGCGCTGACCTCGGAAACGCCTCCCCCGAAGTTGCGGTTGGTGAGGGTGAGTGATCGTTGGCTTTGTCCCACGGCCCGGATAATGGTGCGCCAATCTCTTCCGCCGGTGGTTAGAAGTTTGTTTTCATCGAGAAATCGGACGTTGGTGACGAAACCGGAATGCGCGGCGAGCGCGGCCGACTCGTCACCCTGGCTTTCGTTGGCAAGGTAACGCCATTCCCAATTGCGCCGGTCTGATCGGTCGTCGGGTCCGGGGACTTGTCGACGCAAATGCTCCCGAGCGCGGCCCAGATCGCCATCCAGCAGGGCCTGCCGCGCGATATTCATATCAGAGATATAAAGGTTCTGACGCGCGGCGGCCTCCGCTTGCAAGGCGTGTGTTTCGGCCCGGCGGGCGCGCGCGGCCTGGACCGTGCTTACGGCGACCCCGCCGATGAGCACTACCAACACCGCTCCCGCCGCCGCAAAGACGAGCCGATGTCTGCGGACCAGCTTCAGAAACTTATAAACGCGGCTCGGCGGACGAGCGATCACCGGTTCATCCTCCAGATATCGCTCAATGTCCAGAGCCAGACCGTTGGCGGTCGGGTAACGCCGCGCCCGTTCCTTCTCCAGACACTTCATCACGATCCAGTCAAGGTCCCCGCGGATCTGGTGGACCAGCTTGGGTGCTTCGGTCCCCCGGCGCTGGGCGGTCGTGGTCAGGTCGGCGTCCACCATTGCGCCCAGGCGGGTGGAAGGCCGTGGCGGTTCCTGGTCGCAAATGGTGCGGCGCATGGCCTCGAACCCGGCCGCCACTAGTTCCTTGGCATTGAACGGCGTCTGGCCCGTGAGCAACTCGTAGAGCAGCACGCCCAGACTGTAGATGTCGGTGCGGGTGTCCAGGTTCAACCCACTCCGCTCCGCTTGTTCCGGGCTCATATAGGCGGGCGTGCCCATAAATTGGTCGAACGCCGTGAACAGCGTCTTGTCGGTCAATTTTTGTTCCAGGGCCTTGGCGATTCCAAAATCGATCACCTTGGGCACCGCCACGCCATCATGCAGCGTCACCAGAACGTTGGAAGACTTGAGGTCGCGATGAATGATCCCCTTCTGGTGGGCATGTTGCACCGCGTGGCAGACCTTCGCGAAAAGTTCCAACCGCTGGCGAGTGGAGAGTTGATTCTCGTCACAATGATCGGCAATCCGCAGACCTCGCACCAACTCCATGACAAAGTAAGGGCGCCCCGCCTCGGTGGCGCCGGCATCCAGGACCCGCGCAATGTTGGGGTGATCCATCATCGCCAAGGCCTGCCGCTCCGCCTCGAACCGGGCGATCATCACCTTGGTGTCCATACCCGCTTTGATGACCTTGAGCGCCACCTGACGGCGTACGGGTTGCTCCTGCTCGGCGAGGTAGGCCACACCGCCACCGCCCTCGCCGATTCTTTGCAGAAGCTTGTAGCGTCCAATGCGACTTCCAATGGCGTCTGCTGGCGAGCTGCGAGCCCAACCCGATGCGGGGGCGGCCACGTCTCCACGAACCACGGGTTCTTCGAGAAAGCCGTCCGGACCACGGTGCGCCCGCAGTAGGGCTTCGATGCGCTGGCGCAGACCGGCATCCCCGCCGCAGGCCCGATCAAGATGGGCGGCCCGCTCGGCGGGCGTCGGGTATTCCAACGCCTCGCCGAAGATCATCTCTTCCAGGTTGGGAGATCCTTCGCTCGCTCCGGGGGTGATCATGTCCTGGTAATGATGCGAAATTTGCCCTCAAAAAGGATCATCCGCCCGGAAATATTACTGGAATTTCTTCACCGGAAAACCTCGGCGGTGGCTGAAGCGGGCGCGTTTGTGAATGAGGTCGGTTCGGTCGTGGGAATCCAAAAACCCCTTGCCCTCCCGGCTGTAGCGCCTCAAATGCCTTATTTCTTTTAACGCCCTGGGTGACCAAGGGTTCTCACTAGGTCTCTCGCAGGACAAACCGGCACTGGTCGTTTCCGGACAGCTCACAGATTTCTCGGGAGTAGCCAACGGCGGGTTCGCCGGCGACTTTGTGGGCATTGGCCCCAATCTCCCCGAATCCAGTGCGCTGCTTGGCATCTTCGGAGCGGGACTGCCCGTATTGGCCGTATGGGCCGTGCGCAGGCGGAAAGCAGCATCAGAGCGGGCCAACTCGCATCGCGCATAAGAAAGCCAACTCGATCTTCCCTCGGTGCGCTGAGCAGGTCGCTACCACTTGCGGCGAGGGTGCAGGAAGCTGAAACGAAAGGGCGTCGGACTTCGAGGCACTGCCGACGCCGTCCCTGGCGGAGTGGGCGAAAACCGCATCCGGGGATTCGGTGCGGTCGGCCCATGGACGACAGTCACGAACACGACCGCATTGGTGGGGCTGCAAAATTTAGTGACGAACTCCTTGGTCAGCAGTGAACGGTTTTATAGGTTGAAGAAATAAATCCAGGCGGAGCATGAGCCATAATCTTCTGACCCTCACGGTTTCCGTGCAGCGTCGAAACATCAAATACGCGGAATTATGAAAAAAGTCAGCGGCGGTGCATTGTGGTCGTGCCCAATCAGCCGGCGCCGGGCAATCCGTGGTCGTGGCAGGCCTGTTATTGGGACCACCAGCCCCAGGCCGAAACGGAATTGCTGCACCGTGGTTTTTACATTGCGTTTATTACGCCCGATGGACCCAGGATGTCGCCGGCCAAGCCG
>JAYUBJ010000616.1:0-11333 GCA_043740915.1 Verrucomicrobiota bacterium | reverse complement strand
GGAGATTTGAGACTCGTCACCTCGTCTCCTACAAAGCAAAAGGTCCCTCACCCCGGCCCTCTCCCCAAAGGAGAGGGAGAATGGTTTCCTGTCGTTCGACCAATCCGGCGGCTCGGCACTCGCCCAAACGCGGCAACGAGTGCTCCCGCTCCCGGCGGGTTGAGCATTGCCCACAAGTCGGGGCGTGATTCGGTTAATCCCGACGGGATTGTGGCCTCCAGCCAAGGGTTGCGAGGCAAGAGCTACCCTGGGAAAGTCGGTGCAATCCCGTCCAACCCCAACGGGGTTGCGGCCATGAACGCAGCGGTCAGCCACAACCCCGTTGGGGTTGGAACGCTCTGACCCGGCCAACCCAGGGTAGCTCGTGCCTCGCAACCCTGGGCTTTGTTGACGGAATCCCTTTGGGATTCGCAGATTTCCACCTCCAAGTTGTGGGTAATGCTCAGAGGGCCGGGGTGAGGGGAAACGGCCGGAGTCTTGGAACCAGTGTGCCAGAAACTGAGATGCGCACTGAACGTTGAACGTTTTTCCTGGCTCTTTCATGCCCTTCCCAGTCTCCTCGTCAAATACGCGGCCAGCGCCTCGGCGTAGGGTTTGTCCGTCATAATGGGCACGAGGTCGATGCGATGGCGATGGCAGCCGTCGGTCAACTCCTTCTGGAAGCGCGCGAGGTTTTCCAGATACGACGCGCGGAATTGCGCCGGCTCGATGAGCCGGTGATGCTCCGTCACCTCGAGCGATTCAAACTTGGTCCATTGTTTGAAGGGGAATTCCACCTCGTCGCGGTCGAGGATTTGAAACAGCAGAATCTCGTGGCGCGCGTGGCGAAAATGCGCGAGCGCGGAAATCAAATCCTTCACCTCGCCGAAGCAGTCGCTCAAGATGACGAGCAATCCGCGCCGGTGAATGCGCGGCACGAGGCCTTGAAACACGGTCGCCAGTTCCGTCTCGCCGCCCGGCTGCGACGACTGCAACTCGTCGAGCATCACGCGCAAGTGCGCCACCCCGGAACGTTGCGGGATGTAGCGGCGCAGCTTGGCGTCAAAAGTCACCAGGCCCACGGTGTCGCGCTGTTGGAGCATGAGGTAGGCGAGCGCCGCGGCGAGGCGCTTGGCGTATTCGGCCTTGGTCGTCGTAGTGCCGCCGTAAGCCATCGACCCGCTCAGATCGAGCAGGATGGTGGCGCGCAGGTTTGTTTCCTCCTCGAACTCGCGGACGTAAAAGCGGTCAGTCTTGCCGAACACCTTCCAGTCGAGCCGACGAATTTCATCGCCCTGGACGTATTGCCGATGTTGCGCGAACTCGACGCTGAAACCCTTGTGCGGCGATTTATGCAGACCCGAGAAAAACCCCTCGACCACGAGCCGCGCGACCACCTGCAGATTGGAAATCTTCTGCAACTCAGCGGGCGCTAGAAAATCGGAAACGTGAGCCATGTCGAAATGAACTTCTCAATTGAAGCTGGGCATATCGAGAAAATCGTTCACTCCAACCTTTTCTTCTGGTTTCGAATCACGCTCGCCTCGACGGAGTTGGTTAACGCTAACGCAACGTCTAGATTGCGAATGCCTCCAAAGGAGCCACCTAACTTCACACTAGCAGGTTTATAGCCTTCCTTGGAAAATGTTAGTTCGCAGTGAGTGCCAAGTGCCATCAAGTTGAAAGCTCCCGACGGGTCATTCGTAGTGACGGACACCGACCGATATACTCGGAACGTTACTACAACGTCCCTCAACGCCTTGCGGTTTGCGTCAGTGACTTTTCCCATCGCGCCTACCCCTGGGTCGCACCCAGCGAAAACGAGCACCAGACCCAGTAATTGGATCGAAAACCCTGCTTGCCGGTTCAACTTTTCGGATTTCATCGATGACAAAGCCGTTCATGCCGCAACGCTTCAAGCAGCATTTTTCTTCCGCTTCACGACATACGACACAACTTTGCGGCCAGATTTTCCCTCCCGTTTGCGGGCGTCGGCAAAAATTGCATCAATATCGTAATTGAATTTTGCCGCCTGTCGGTCGCGGATTTGCCGGACTTCCTCTACGATATGATCTTTCATAGTTTCATTTTCCCATTAATTGCTCTGGAGTGCAAATTGCGGGGAATCTTTGTCTCGTGCGCTTACCAGTTTCTCGCGATGAGGACGCCCGGTGTCGCAAGCCGGAGGCTTGCCAGCCATTAGCCGGGGGTTGAGCGAGGCGGCGAACGACACCCCCGGAAACGGTAAGGGATGGATCCGACCCCGCGAGGGGTCGCAGCGTCGGCTGGCTGGCGAAAGATTCTGTCACCCCTGCCGGGGTGCGGATCGATTCGACATCACCGGGGGTATCGCTGGCGCTCAACCCCCGGCTAATGGCTGGCAACCTTTCAGGTTGGCCCAAGCCCCGGTGCGCCCAAGAAATTGAACTGCGCCCCATTGTCTCCAGATAAAGCTTGGGCTTCATGCCTCTCACAGCACCTTGCTCGCCTCGCCCTTCGGCGTCGCTTCGAGGATGCGGCGGATTATAGCGGCCGTGGCTGGCATTCAAGCAGCCTTTTTCTTCCGCTTCGCGACCAGCGACACCACCTTGTGGCCGGACTTGCCTTCGCGCGAGCAGGCGTCGGCAAAAATTGCGTCCACGTTATAGTTAAGCCGGGCGGCCCGGCGGTTGCGTGCCTTGCGCACTTCTTCAACGATTGGATCTTTCCACATGGTGTTATCTTTCCATCAATTCTTCCGGTGTGCAAACAACTCGGAATCGTTGTCTCCAAATAGAGCCTGGGCTTCATGCCTCTCAAAGCACCTTGCTCGCCTCACCCCTGGGCGTGGCTTCGAGGATGCGCCTGATGATGTCGTCCACCGGGATGCCTTCGGCTTCGGCGTTGAAGGTCGGCACGATGCGGTGGCGCAGCACCGGATAGGCGAGCGCCTCGATGTCATCGAGCGTCACATGGAAACGTCCGCGCAACACGGCGCGCACCTTGCCGCCGAGCACGAGCTGCTGGCAGGCGCGCGGGCCGGGGCCCCACGCGATGAGTTCCTTCGCAAATGGCAACGCGTCGGTTTCGTTCGGGCGGCTCTTGCGGACGAGTTCCAGCACAAAATCGAGCACGTGGTCCGGCACGGGAACTTTGCGGACGATTTTCTGGATTTGAATCACCTCTTCGCCGTTGATGACCGGCTCGATCTTCGCCTCGTACGCGCTGGTGGTGCGCTTGATGATTTCGCGTTCCTGTTCGCGCGACGGATACCCGACCTTCACGTGGAACATGAAGCGATCCTTCTGCGCCTCGGGCAATGGGTACGTGCCTTCCTGCTCGACCGGATTCTGTGTGGCGAGCACAAAGAATGGCTCCTCCAAACGATAAGTTTGCCCGCCGATCGTGACGCTGTGTTCCTGCATCGCTTCGAGCAACGCGGCCTGCGTCTTGGGGGGCGAGCGGTTGATTTCGTCGGCGAGCACCATCTGCGCGAAAATCGGCCCCTTGAGGAACGTCATGCTGCGGCGGCCGGTGACCGGGTCTTCGGAAATGATGTCCGTGCCGGTGATATCCGCCGGCATGAGATCCGGCGTAAACTGCACGCGCCGAAACGACAGATGCAACGCCTCGGAAAGACTCTTCACCATGTAAGTTTTCGCCAACCCAGGCACGCCTTCGAGCAGGCAATGGCTGCGCGCGAAGACCGCGATGATGATTTGCTCGATCACTTCGTCCTGGCCGACAATGAGTTTGGCAACTTCCGTGGTGATCTTCTCGAAGGCGGTGGAGAGTTTCTCCGCGAGTTTGGCGTCATCGGGCGGGATGACGACGATGTCGGTGGTTTGCGACAGCATGTTGAGGTTCTCTTCGGTTCGTGGCAGATTCGCGGAGCGATGATTGGCCGCCGACTCCTCGGGCACGACCATGACGGCGCCGCAGCCCGGGCACTTGAATTCCGAGCCGGCGGCGGAGGCATCGACGGCGATGTGCTGCCCGCAGTCGGTACAATTAAAGGCAATATCCATCGTGAGTGTGGGCGGCGGGCGACGCGGCGCAAACAGCGGCGACCGGTGTTTTACCGCCAAAAAATCATGGGTTTCGGAAACAAATTCGCGTGACTATTTAAGACGACTTGGCCACTGTCAAGCTGCATGTCAGCCGGCCTGAAAAGGTTGGGCGTCCAAATCGGAGCTTTTATGAAAATGACTCTTTCCGCTGCGTGGTTGCTGTCCAGCGCAGCCCTTTCCCTCGCCGGTGCCGCTGAGAACCCGGTGCTCTGCCCCGGCAATGACGCGGCCAAACCTTCCCCCCGGTTATTCGCACAGAATACCGCGGCCAAGAAATCCTCCGCCGGGCGCGCGACCGAATTGAAATACTTTGATCCCAGTGAAGCCACGGGCTCGTCGGCGGCGGTGATCGTCGGGCAGAACCATCTCGCGCACACCGCGCAACTATTGCCGGTGGACACGAACGGAAGAATCATCGGCAATAAGGACGCCACCCTGCAAATCGAGCGGGTGCTCGACAATTTACAGACCGCCTTGACGACTGTGGGTTCTGATTTCAACCGGCTGGTGAAAATCAACGTGGTGGTGACGCAGCAACAAACCGTGAACGAGGTGCAGAAAGCTTTTTCCAGGCAATTCAACGACAACAAACCGGCGGTGAGCTTCGTGGTCGTGGAACATCTGTCCAATCCGGACGCACTTGTGGCAATGGATGCCGTGGCCACCACCAGCAAAGTTCCGGGCAAAGAAAGTGTGACGCGCCTCACCAGTGGAAAGCTCTACCGCTCGCGCAACGGCAGTGCGCACGTCGCCATCCTGCCCGGCGGGCCGAAGATTTATCTGTCCGGCCAGGCGGAACTGGGCACGCTCGGGCTGGCGACCCGGAAAACCCTGGAAAGTTTGCGCGCGACCCTGAAGCAGCTCGATCTTGACGAAACGCGCATCGTCCAACTGAAGGCGTTCATGCAGCCCATGGCGGCGGTCGAGGATGTGGAGGCGGAAATGGTGCGGTTCTTCGATCCCCAACCCGTGCCGCCGCTCGTGTTCGTGGAATGGGATTCAACGGCTCCGATTGAGATTGAGTTGATCGCCGCCGCCAATGAAACGGATGGCAATACTTCTCCCGACACGGTTGACTATTTGACGCCGCCTGGCACGAAAGCATCGCCAGTGTACAGCCGGGTGGTCCGCATCAACCGGGGCAACATCATTTATATTTCCGGCCTTTATGCCGCGGGCTCACTCACGCCGGAATCGCAACTCCGTGAAATATTCTCCACCCTGGAATATCTGGCGGACAAAACCGGCAGCGACATGCGCCATCTGGTGAAGGCTACATATTACGCCGCCGATGAGGAGAGCGATAGGAAATTGGATGAGTTGCGTCCGAAGTATTTCAACCCCACCCGCCCGCCCGCGGCATCCAAGGCCCGGGTCACCGGCGCGGGCATGGAAAAAACCAGCGTTACGCTGGACATGATCGCCGTGAGCCAGAAGTGATCCCCGTTTCCCGGCCGCTTCGACGCGCGATGGGTTCGCCGACCGCGCCCTGGACCGCGAGTTGTCCCAACTCGCAGCGCGTGGCGGAACCGAGGCAGCTAAGATTAATCCCAACGCTTGTCAATTGGCGACGCGCTGCGGTTTGGGACCAACCGCGGTCCGTAAGCACCGAGCGCCTTGGTAAAGTGTGGTGGCGCGCCCAACCAACGCGTGCTGGCAATGATTTCCCGCCAACCCTCCAATTACGGCGTCCAGATTTTCCTTGTTCGCTCCAAGGAGGCCGGTTGATTCGTCCGCCGGGCTTTGATGCCGATGTAGGGCGGCACGAAACAACTGCGATGCCCGAAACTTCCCGGCTCGGCCTGCGGATCGGCATGCAGCGGCTCAGCCACATCCTCGATGACAAATCCGCTCCGGCATAGATCGCCGAGCAGCGCCTCCCAGCGATGGAGAAACTCAAGCGTGCCCGCCTCCCGATGCCAGCACCCGTCCGGCACCGGCGGCAGCGGCCCGCTGCGGTAATACGGTTCGATCAGCCGGTAGCCGCGCGCGTTGGCCGAGGCGCCGAAGTCCGCCTGCAAATTCACCGGCTGCTTGTGATGGCTGACGTAAGTTCCACCCGCCGCAGTGACGCGCGCCACCTGGCGATATACGGCCGCGATATCCGACACGTAACACGTGCTCACCGGCTGCACTACGATGTCGAAGCTGGCTTCACCGAGTGCGGAGAGATTGTCCATCGAAGCTTCCAGTAAATGGACGGTGAGCCCGCGCTCGGTCGCAAGCTGCCGGTCGAGCGCGAGCATTTGCGGACTGAGATCCACCACCGTCACGCGCGCGCCGGCGGCGGCGAACAGCACGCTGTGACGACCACCACCGGCGGCCAGGCAAAGCACCCGTTTGCCCGCGACATCGCCGCCCAGCCAGCCAAACGGATCGGCGATCGCGAGCGGTTTTTGAAAATCCTTCTCGGTGGCGGTGTCGATGTAAGCCTGGCGCGCGGCCACGCGCTCATCCCAGGCGCGGCGGTTGTGTTCGTGGATCGGATCCATGTGTCTCTTCATCCCAGTTTGCGCGGCAAATCACAAGCCCGGGCATGGCTGTATTCCTAAGCCGGACCAATCTTTTCAACCACGAATGGACACGAATAAACACCAAGAAGGTCAGGAATCCGCCGCTACTGGACGGATTCCACGAAAGTCCACCAAACCGTGGTTAAACCTCACTCCGGCCAACACGCCACCAGCCGCCAGTCCGATTGTGTTGATTCGTGTTGATTCGTGTCCATTCGTGGTTTCCTTCTACATGCATCCTGCTTAATCCTTTTGCTTTCCGAGTTCCGCTTCATCTGCTAGAAACCGCCCAGCCATGAAGCCGTTACTTGCCTGCATTTTTCTCGCAACCAGCCTCACAGTTCCCTCCCAGGTTTTGGCCCAACCGGTCCGTCCGAATGCGATCATTCACGCGCAACCGCTGCACGCCGGGCGTATCAACCCGCGGTTGTTCGGAAACTTCATCGAGTTGCTCGACGATGTGGGGCCGGGCCTGTGGGCCGAGATGTTAAACGACCGCTCGATCGAGGGCGTCCGCCGGGTGATCGACCCGGTTTATTACGAAGGCTCGTCGAGCTTTTGTGATCGAGAGTGGGATCGCAACCCGACTTGGAATTACGATTCCACGAATCCATTCAATGGCGCCCGCTGCGCCAAGCTCGTTGCGACCCGCAAACAGCCGGCCTCCTTGACCCAGTCCGGACTCGCGGTGAAAAAGGGCATGACTTATGTTTGTTCGGGCTGGCTGCGGACGGACGCAGCGAGATTGAAGCCCACGATCATTCTGAAAACGCGGCTCCCGAATGGCGAATGGCTGACGCTCGCCCGTGCAAAACTTTCCCCGCTGTCATCCCCGTGGTCGAGGTATTCCGTCGAGCTGGCAGCCGCTGGCGGAACCGATCGCGCGGTCTTTGAATTGCGCGTGGAAGGCGAAGGTAATGTCTGGGTGGACAAACTTTCCGCGATGCCGAATGACAATTCAAAAGGCTGGCGACGCGATGTCCTTGAAGCCATCAAGGAACTGCAACCGACGCTCATCCGCTGGGGCGGTTCCGTATGCGATCCGGGAGAATACCGCTGGAAGAATGGGATTGGTGACCGCGATTTGCGCGTTCCATTCGTCAACAAGAACTGGGGCCGCATCGATCCCAATGACGTGGGCATCGATGAGTTCTGCCAATTGTGCGAACTGACCGGCATCGAGCCGCTGATCTGCCTCAGCTTCTCGGACGGCGCCCAAAACGCCGCCGACCTGGTGGAATATTGCAACGGCGATGCGCGCACCGGTTGGGGCGCCCAGCGTTCGCGGAACGGCCATCCCACACCCTACCGCATTCGATATTGGCAGATCGGCAATGAGATCAGTGGCGACGATTCAACCTATCTCGACCAGTTTGGGACGTTTGTTGCCTTGATGAAAAAGGCCGATCCCACGGTGGCGCTCATGTCCTCCTTTCCGTCGCAGCGACTGCTGGAGCGCCATGGCAAGGACATCGCGTACGTCGGCCCGCACCATTACACCCGGGATTTTGGGGCGTGTGAGCGGGACTTCAACCAGATCGCGGAGCTGATCCAGCGCACCCCCGGTTGCGGCCACATCAAAATCGCCGTCACCGAATGGAATGAGAGCGGGGGCGACTGGGGATTGGGCCGGGGCCGGCAGATGGCGCTACAGAACGCATTGCACAATGCCCGCTATTTGAATTTGATGATGCGCCATTCGGATCTCGTAGAAATCGGCTGCCGCTCCAGCATGGCGAACAGTTTTTGTGGCGGCCTCATCGAGACCTCGCCCGTCGGCTTGTTCAAGCGTCCCGGTTATTACACGCTCCAATTGTTCGCCCGCCACGCCAAACCGATTCCCTTGCGCGTGGAACAAGCCGAGGGCGGCCCGGATCTTTTCGCCTGTGCTGCCGAGGACAAAAAGTCCGTGGTGATTTTCGCGGTCAATTCCGAGGCGCGGCCGGTGGACTGGTCCTTCCGACTTGAAGGGTTCGACGGTGCGGTGCGGTCCATCAAAGCTGAGGCGTTATGCGATACGTTGAACGCCCGCCAACCGGACGTCATGAATCATTGGGATACGCCCGAGCGCATCAAAGTGGTGAAGCTCTCGTCGTCGCCCGGGAAAGTCAGGTTGCCGCCGCTGTCGGTGACGGCGATTGAAATTGAAATGAAGTAGGCCAAACCTATCAGGAGCGGCGCCACGATTACAATGTCGAGCCCTGATTGGAATTGCTCCGCTGCACATCTGGGGTAGCATCCGGTCATGGCCCGAGACGGCGCTAATTTTCTCCGGCCGGGATCGTCGTTCAATTGAAGAAAGAAAAATACTATGAACCCTGTCATCTTAAACTCGGGAATCGCGGTGCTCGGGTTGGTGCTGTTATGGATTCTGTGGACCTCCATTCGGGTGATCGGGCCGACCGAAGTTGGCTTGGTGATGAAACGGTTTGGCAGGAAACTTCCCTCGGACAACCCCATCGCGTTCAATGGCGAGGCCGGTTACCAGGCCGATCTGCTGATGCCCGGAGTCCGTTTCAAATCGTGGTTCAACTACAAGGTTGAAAAATTTCCCTGGGTCCAGGTCTCGGCGAATGAAATCGGAGTCCTGATCGCCCAGGTCGGACGGACCTTGCCGGCGGGTGCGAAGTCCGCGCGATACCGGAACGAATTCGGGAACTTCACCGACCTCAACGCCTTCATCCACCACGACGGTGAGAAAGGTGTGCAGCGGCCGGTCTTGGCGCCCGGAAGTCTTCTGCCCATTCACCCGGTGGCCTTCCTGATCATCACCAAGAACAAAGTGTTTGGGCTCCCCATTTCACCTGACCACCAGGCGCGCGCGGGAAATCTGGAGCGATTAACACCCGCTTCATTCAATCTTGAGCCCCGCCAACTGGATGTGTTCCGGGTGGAACCGCAATTGCAAGAGGGCAGCGAGGAGAAGCTCGACGTGGTCGGAATCGTAACGACGCTCGAGGGCGAACCCCTCGAGTCCGGTCACATTGCGAGTCGTCTGGGTGGATTCGGGGACATGGAAAAGCTGGAAGCGGAAGGCGCGGATGACCAGCGGCTCATCGAAGTGCTGTTGGGCGACAAGAATGCGTCCCACAATAATTATCAGGACTTCCAGGCCTTCCTGAACGCCGGCGGCAAAATGGGATTGCAGCACGATGTGCTCCGCTACGGGGCGTACACGCTCAATCCATTCCTGGTGCGCGTGGAAATCGTTCCGATGCTGGTGGTCAAGCAAGGGGAAGCCGCCGCGATCAAAGCCTACGTCGGTTTGGTGACGCAAGACACCTCGGGGCCGAACTTCAAGTTTGGTTCGCTGGTGAAACCGGGCCATCGGGGTTTGTGGGAAGACCCGTTGCGCACCGGGAAATACGCGATCAATCCGCGGATCTACAAGGCGGAGATTGTCCCGACCGCCATTCTCAAGCTGGATTGGGCCGCCGAGGTAACCGGCGCGCACGGTTTGGACAAGAATCTGCAGCCGATTGTGGCGAAGAGCGACGAGGGGTTTGTTTTCAAAATCGATCTGCAGGTGTTGATCCATGTGCCGGACACCAAGGCGCCCAAGGTCATCTCGATGGTGGGCACGATGAAAAACCTGGTGGATGACGTGCTGCAGGCGGCGGTGGGAAATCTTTTCCGGGACAAGCTGGGTTCGATGCACGCCATCCAGTTCATCGAGACCCGTCAGGAAGTTCAGATGGAGGCCTTCAAGCACATCCAGGATCAACTGGCGCAGTACGATGTCGAGACGCGGGGCGTTTACATCCAGGACGTGATCCTGCCCGAGGATCTGGTCAAGGTGCTGACCGAGCGCGAGATTGCCAACCAACAAATTGCGACCTTCAAAAAACAGTAGGAAGCGCAGAAAGGCCGCGTGGCGATGGAAAAGGCCAAGGGCACCGCCGACATGCAGAGTTTGCTGGCCCGCTCGGAAGTCGAGATCACCATCAAGGAAAACAATGCGTTGGCCCGCAAGGCCGAAGCCGACGGTGAAGCAACTTTTACGTCCCGGACCGGCGCCGCGAAGGCCGCCGAAGTGGAAGCAGTGGGACTCGCCAAAGCGCGCGCCTACAAAGAACAAGTGGCGGCGCTTGGCCAGGCACAAACCGCGTTGGTGAACGTGGCCGATGTCCTCTCCCGCGGCACGGTGCCATTCATGCCCAGCATACTGGTCACTGGTGGCAATGGAGACGGGAACGCCGCCAACGGCTTGATGGCCACGCTCACGGGAATGTTTGCCAAGTCACTCAATAACTCGGCTACACCTGGGGATGGAAAAGAAGTCACCCCCGCCAAGCCGCCGAGTTAGCCGCAATGCCTTGCAGGAATTCATTTTTCAATCGTGGAAACCGTCCCTTCCGTTTCACCCTTTTGATAAGTGTTCTTGACCAATGTGGGCCAGTTTTTTCGGAGACATCAGTGGGTCAAATTGGTGTTGAAATTTGCCACCGGGGAATTGAGATTTGGAATTGAGATTTGGTTCGCATCCCAATTCTATTATTGTCCGCCTCACCCTGACCCTTTCCCCCGAGGAGAGGAAACGGCCAACGGACGTTTTCCGTTTCCTCGGTTGAGCGTCCGGCTGATCCCGCCGCGGGCAGCTGCAAGATGGAAAACCTTCCTTCCGCGCAACCTTTAGCTTGCGGCGGCGCGGCGCATTGCCATGCTTTCCGGCATGGACACTTACCTGGCAATGGGGATCGGCCTGATGCTCAGCGGATGCGTTGGGTGGCTCCTCGGCGCGCGTCGGGCGGTCGCGCCGACTGATTCCCGGATTGAGGGTGAACTCCGCGCG
>JAYUBJ010000615.1:0-11345 GCA_043740915.1 Verrucomicrobiota bacterium | reverse complement strand
GACCGAGACGCTCGAAGCGGTGGAGATGGCCAAGCGGAACAAGTTCACGGCGATCATGAGCCACCGCAGCGGGGAGACCGAAGACACCACCATCGCCGACCTCGCCGTGGCCACCAATTGCGGCCAGATCAAGACCGGCTCGCTGAGCCGCAGCGACCGCACGGCGAAATACAACCAACTCCCCCGCATCGAACAAATGCTCGGCCGGAACGCGGTGTACGGCGGGAAATTCTAACCGGCTCACAGACCTTCCTTGTAGCCGACGCCTTCAGGCTGCGCTTGGGCGGGAGCGACCCGTTTGGTCGTTCACACGCCGCGGCGCAACCTGAAGGTTGCGGCTACAAGCGGTTTAGGAGCCCACTATCCCAATTTCGGCGCGATGAGTTTCTCGAGCTTCACCGTGTCGGCGGCGAAGAGGCGGATGCCTTCGGAGAGTTTCTCGGTGGCCATGGCATCTTCGTTGTGCGCCCAACGGAAGGCTTTTTCGTCGAGATGGATTTTCTCCAGCGTGCTCGCCGTCGCCAGCTCGGGCGTGAGTTTACGCGTCACTGTCCCGTTTGTCTTCTGCATTTCCTCGAGCAATTGCGGGCTGATGGTGAGCAGGTCGCTGCCGGCCAGTTCGAGGATTTCACCGACGTTGCGGAAACTCGCGCCCATCACTTCCGTCGCGTAACCGAATTTCTTGTAGTAGGTGTAAATCTGCGTGACGGAGACCACGCCGGGATCCTCCGCGCCGGGGAACTCCTTGCCCGTGGATTTCTTGTGCCAGTCGAGGATGCGGCCGACGAACGGTGAGATGAGCTGCACGCCCGCCTCGGCGCACGCGACGGCCTGAGCGAAGGAAAAGAGCAGCGTGAGATTGCAATGGATGCCGTCGCCCTTGAGCGCCTCCGCGGCGCGGATGCCTTCCCACGTCGAGGCGGTCTTGATCAGAATGCGCTCGCGCGTCACGCCGGCCTTTTCGTAGCGCGCGATCAATGAACGGGCCTTGGCGATGGTGCCGACGGTGTCGAAACTCAGGCGCGCGTCCACCTCGGTGCTGACGCGGTGCGGGACGATTTTCAGGATCTCGACGCCGAACGCCACGGAGAGCCGGTCCAGCGCGATGCCCAGCGCAGCGGCGCGGTTGCCGGCGGCTTCCTGTTTCGCGTCGGCGAGCGTCTGATCGACGAGCGCGGCGTACTCGGGCATTTGCGCGGCCTTGAAAAGGAGGCTGGGGTTGGTGGTGGCGTCGCGCGGCTGATATTTGCGAATGCTCGCGAAGTCGCCGGTGTCGGCGACGATGAGGCTGTGTTGCTTGAGCTGGCTGAGAAGGTCGTTCATAAAATCAAAGTCGGACAAAGTTGTTAAAGGCAAACACTGCCGCCGAGATTAAATCATTTGCCCGGCGCTTCAATCCCTAACCGCGCGTCAAATAACACTTTTCCTTGTAGGAGACGAGGTGACGAGTCTCTAATCGCTTCGGTTTCTGAAGGGTAAGTCAGAGACTCGTCACGTCGTCTCCTACTTTTCAAACGGGCGGCGACTCAACGCGGCGGTTTCGGCCAGTCCAGGTGCCGGTGCAGGAAATCGAAAGTTCCCTGCGAGTGGATTTCGTGGCCGCCGTTGAAGAACTCGATTTCCGTCCGCGCGCCGATCCCCAGTTCCACGTAGCGCCGCCGGACCCTGGCATATTCGTACGCGACCCACTCGTCCGGGGCGACGCCGTCGCGATGCCCGCGTTCGACCATGAAGGGCCGGGGCGCGATCAAGCCGGCGATCTCGGCGTAATTAAACTTCGCGCCGAAATCAAATTCGCTGTGGTCATGCTCCTTGGTGAACATGAAACTGTAGCGATCCTCCACGCTGACGTGCTTCCACACTTGCTCATTGAAATCACCCGAGCAGATGGAAAGCGCGTAGCCTTCCAACGCGGCCGGGATCAACATGGCCGACTTGCCGCCGTAGGAGAGGCCGTAGAATCCGATCCGCCGCGCGTCCACGAATGGCAGGCTTGCGAGCCATTTCAGATGTTGCTCGTGCTGCTGCACCATCGGCGCGAAGAAAGTGAGCTTGAGTGGGTTGGCTTTACGCTGGAGCATCCGATATTTCTCCTCGCCAAAAAAAAGATTCTGCGGCGCATATACTATAAAGCCGCGATCCGCCAGCTTCGCGCCAAAGGAATGGTAGGCGGGCGTGTCCTTGTCCGGAGCACAAACATCCTGCGGTCGGCCCGCGCGACCATGCTGCGCCACCACCACCGGGCGGCGCTCGCCGGGCTTCAAATCCTTCGGCACGAGCAGCGCGCCGTACGCGATCACGTCGGGCGAAACCTCCAGCACGACTTCGTAGCCTTTCCATTTGGGAGTATCGTAGAGCAGGCGCGTGCGCGCGTTCGGCGGCAGGCTTGCGGGCGGCAGGCGGCCGATGATTTCGTCGCGCAAATACTCACGATAACTCGCGGTGCTGGCCTGCCAGTTGGTGAGCGATGAAGCGTCTGCCTTGGCCCAGAACTCGGTGCGGTGCGACGGACTCAGGCGCGCGCGATTTTGCGTGAAGGCGACCAGTTGATCGAATTGCCGCTGCAAGCGCGCGGTTGGATCGAAATCCTTGCGGCGGTCACCTAACGGCGGCGGGTCGATTGCGGTCGGCTCAAATTGCAGACCGAAATTCGACAACAAAGATTTCAACGCGTCGGCGGATCCAGCCGGCCCCTGGCCTTTGCCACTCTTGATCAGGCTGAGCGTGGTGCGATTGAGTGGGAGTGTTTGTTGACGCGCACGATCAAACTCGGCCCGCACCACAGCGAAAGCGGGCGTTCCCAATTTGCCGGATGCGGCGTCCATCTGGCCGTTCAAGGGCGGGGGCGGGCCGGGAATTTCCGGGCCCCGACACGCCTCGATCACCAGCGCGCGCGGCGCAATCAGGCCGGCGATTTCCGCGTCGCCAAATTCGCGCAGCAGACCCCAGACATTGCGATCGACCGGCTCCTGCCAGACTTGTTCGCGCGGTTGGAAATAACCGCTCACGAGCGAGGCCTGAATTCGCGGATCGCAGGCCGCACTATAAAACGCAAGCAACCCGCCCTCGCCGTACCCCGCCACGGCGATGGGGCGCGCCTGGCCACCGTCGGTTGGATTGCGCCGCGTGAAATAATCAACCGCCGCCAAAACCTTTTGCACTTCATAGCCGATGATGTGCCGGCCCATGAAGTAGGCCTGACGATAAATAAATTCTCGATGCGTCTGGTTCGTCAGGCGAATACGCGGATTGCCCGACCAGGTGGTTTTGCGGTCGATCAACGTGGGCACCAGCACCCGACAGCCGGCCTCGGCCAGCCGCCGGGCGATTTGCGACTGGGGCGGCACGCCGGGCGCCAGGCCGGCGAACATTTCCGGGGTCCAATCGGCGTCGGGCAAGGCGACCACCTGGGCGACGGCTTCACCCGTGGGTTCGAGCAGCAACCCTTCCGCATCCACGCCCGCCAGGACCGGCCAGCGGACGGCGAAGACGCGGAATTGTTTGCACTCCGCCACCAGATGCGCCGTGTTGAAAGTGGACACCAGTTGCAAATCTTCAAACGGCAGTCGCTCGTCCACGATTCCGATGATGCGGCGGAATCGCTGGCGGTTCGGCTCGATGGATTTCACGTACGCTTCAGTCGAGGAGAAGTCGCGGCTCCAGAGTTTTTGCCGGTCCACGACCGATTGTTCGATCTGGCGGAGCAGAAACGCATCCACGCGTTCCACGACTTGGGCGGAAAGATCCCCATTCAGCGTCAAGGGTTTCGTGCCGGGCAAGACCTCAATTTCCGCGGCGGCGAGCGGACTGGAAAGCAGGCACACGGCCAGCATGACGGTTGGGAAGTTTCCGGCAGGGCGAGGAGGATGATTGCGACAAAAGTTGGCGCGCATGAATGGGCGAACGTAGAAGACTGGCGACGAAGCCACAAGCAGATTGAGCCGATGACGGCGGGCCAAAAAACGGTGCAAGACATGGCGCCGGTTTACCTTGGCGGCAGGTGGAACTGCGACGCCTCAGGTACGCCCATTGGGGTGAACACCCCATAGCGGACGCGTGTGCGCGCAGTCCATGCTGCCTTCATGAAACACAATAAATTCGCCGAGGATCAAAACCAAAGACCAGCCGGTGCGTCGCGGCCGGGTGCGATCGCGGACTTGGACCAGGGCGGAACGGATTTTGCGCCGTCTGCGGATGAAGTGGCGCGTCGGGCCTACTTCAGTTATGTGAACCAGGGTTCGCTGCCCGGGCACGAGGTGCAGCACTGGCTGGAGGCCGAGGCGCAATTGCTCGAGGAACGCAACCTGACCCGGGTTCACGGTTTTCATAACCGGACCTAAGCCAATTGTTCCATGAACACAAATCTACTGGAAGAAGTTGCCTTGCACGAAAGTCCCGCCAGCCTCGGCACCGTGACCCGGAAAATGATGCGGGAGCGGGCGGTGGAACTGGCGGTCAGCAGCGGCCGTTCCGCGCTCGAGGCGTCGAAAGCTGATTGGGAACAGGCCAAACGGGAATTGGCGCGTGATTAGGGGACGGAGGGCAGGAAGATGACAACCCCCGCAATGGAATCGACGGTTCAGGCGCTTCTGGCTTCCGGGAAGGGCATCCTGGCGGCGGATGAAAGTTTTTCGACCCTCGAAAAGCGATTCAAGGCGCTCGATATTTCGTCCACCGAGGAAAACCGGCGCGCCTATCGCGAGCTGCTGTTCACGACTCCCGGATTGGGCGAATTCATCAGCGGCGTGATTCTGTTCGACGAAACCATTCGCCAGCGGACGAAGGCCGGCGTCCCGTTGCCGGAGGTGCTCACCCAACAAGGCATCATTCCTGGCATCAAGGTGGACCGGGGAACCATACCACTGGCCCTTTGTGCCGACGAAAAAATTACCCAGGGACTGGATGGCCTGCGCGAGCGGCTGATCGAGTATCGCGGGCTCGGCGCGCGCTTCACCAAGTGGCGCGCAGTGATTACCATCGGCGAACACCTGCCGACGGCGGCCTGTATCGAAGGAAATGCACGTGCGCTCGCACTGTTCGCGGCGTTGAGCCAGGAAGCCGGGTTGGTGCCGATGGTGGAGCCGGAGGTGTTGATGAACGGCGAACACTCCATGGCGCGTTGCGAGGAAGTCACGGCGGTCACGTTGAAGCGTGTGTTTGCGGCACTGTTTGAGCACCGCGTCGTGCTGGAGCAAATGTTGCTCAAGATCGCCATGGTGCTGCCGGGCGAGGACGGTCCAGCGCCGGCGGATGTTGGGGTGGTCGCCGAGGCGACCCGGCGCTGTTTGCGTCGCGCCGTCCCCGCCGCGGTGCCGGGCATCGTGTTTCTTTCCGGCGGGCAAAGCGACGAGGAGGCCACGCAGAGGCTGAACGCGATCTGTAGCGTCGACGACGCTCCCTGGAAGTTGAGTTTCTCGTTCGGACGCGCGCTGCAGTCGTCCGCGCTTAAAATCTGGAAGGGCTCTCCGGAGAACTGCCCGGCCGCCCAAGCAGCCCTTCACCATCGCGCCAAGTGCACGGGTCTCGCCATTCAAGGCAAGTATTCTGCGACGATGGAAAGGGCGACCCAAGCCTGATCCGGCAAAAGACCACGGGCGGCATCGGAATCTTCCCGCCTTGGCGGACGCTGGAAGCGGTGGAGACCAGTTGGGGTGAACACCCCATAGCGGAGGCGCCGGGGCAGGACTATTCTCACTACATGAGGCACCTAAACTTCGCCCTTGACCATGACCAAAAGCCTGCGGGCGCGTCACGGCCGGCTGGAGTTGCCTTTCCCGCGGTTCGGAAAACTGGCCTCTCCCTCGCCAGTGTGCGAATCGCATTCGTAACCCGTATTACCTTATGAGCATCACGAAAACGTTAAGTTTAATGGTTGGTTTCGCACTGGCGGCAGACGTGGCGGTGGCCGATGTGTTCACGATCGCCGGCTTCACTTTCGATGACGACAACGCGGTGTCGACCGCCGCCGTCGTGGAAGGCAACCCGAATCTCAGAATACATTCCGCGCCGTTGTTTGCCGGCCGCGGCGACCTTGGCGCGTTCGTCACTAGTGGTGGACCAGAACCCTTGCTCACTTTCCAACGGGAAAAATCCATTGGCCGGCTGTTGGGCGGAAACAGCAAGCGCCGCACCGCGAGCAACCCGTCGCTCTTCGTATCCTTTCCGGACAAGAAAGACGGGCCGCCGTTCGCGAACGTGGACCGTAGCACCATTGAACTCACGTGGAGCGGGAAGGGTCTGCGGAACAAACCGGGCGCAGATTTCGTGGTCTATGAGGTCGGCAAGTACGAGGGTTTTGCAGTTTCGGTCAAGCGGTCGGACTCCGATGTGTTCACGCCGCCGCGCTACCAGTTCCCCAGCAAGTTTAATCCGGATCGCAACACCACTTCGATCTCCTTTGACTTGTCCAGTTTCGGCCTGGCCGAGGGGGAAATGATCACGGCGATTCGCATCCGTAATCTATTCAATTCGGAAGCCCGTATCGGCGCGGACAAGGTGGATGATGCCAGCGGCCAGGGCGGCGTGCTGTATCCCGGCGAGACCGGGTACGACACCGGACATGTTTTGACCGCCAGGCAAATTGGTTCCGACTTGGGGCTTGAAAACTTCGGCGGTACAGAATCCCGGACGATCAAGGCTGACGAAGGCGGTGGCCGGGAATTCAGCACGGATAGCTTGGACGCGGACATCGTATTCGTCGTCGGTTTGCACGACATCGAACAGTTGCGTGGCCCCGGCAAGTTGGCCGATAAATAAATTCAGGGCCTGGCTAAAAAATCCCCTGCTGGGTGGAACCGGCCACTGGCCGGTTCCCCCATTTTTCAGACCGGCTATCAGCCGACGATGCCGTTGAATAGGAAGTGCCCTGCGCCCAGAGTGCGAAGGGCGCAAAGCAACTGGAAATCTCCGTTCCGAAATATATTCACCCGCAGCGGAATCAATCACCGGTCTCGTTGACGGAAACCAAGTCGGAGGTCCTCCGGACCTAACGCGATAGGCGCCTGAGTCCCTGCACCAGCACCACGAGGCCGATTAACAGCATCAACGTAGAGCTGACATAGGGTGCCTTCCGGGCGAACTCTCCGAATCCCCGGAACCGCTTGCTCGCTTCGCGGACGGACAGCGCCGCCAGCGAGCCCACCGTCACCAACGTCATTGCCAGTCCGAGGCTGAACGCCAGCACAATGGCAAAGCCCAGGGTGAATTGCTTCACTTGCAGGCACACCAGCAGAATCGCAAACGCCGACGGACATGGCAGCAAACCACCCGTCAGTCCGAAGAGCACAATCTGGCCGGTCGTCACCTGACGATTAGTGAATTGCGTCGCCAAGGCCTGCGCGTGCGCCCGCTCGTGGGCGTCCTGATGCTCGCCCGCCGCCGCGACCCCGACGGGATGGTGTTCATGTCCGCCGGGGCCGTGCTGGTGATGGTCTTCGACGAATTGCGTCTCGAAAGTATGGGCGTGCCTGCCGTGGGTATGGGTGAGCTTCACTTTGAACTCGTGCGGCTCCGGTAATTCCTCCGTGGCTTCAAGATTGTCTCCTTCCCGATTGAACGTGAATACTTGCTTCATGCCGTCAGGCCGGGTCGTCTCCAACGTGAACTCACCAGCGCTGGGCACGGATCGTGGCTCGCGCGCGCGGTTGAAGGCGTAGAGTCGGAATCGCGGTGGCACACCCGTCTCGAAGACGCTGATTTCCACCCAACCATGTCCCGTGTCAATCAGGGTGCCCCCGTGCGGTCCGTGGTCGCGCTCATGATGTTCATGCGCGGCGGCTTCGCGCTGCTCCTGACGCGTACGGACCAGCATCCAGGCCGCCAGGGCCATGACCACCCCCCCGGTCGCTGCCTGGAAATAGGGCTCCAACTCCGCCACGTTCAGCTTTCCCGAATAATGCAGGCCGACAAACGCCAGCAGCCAGATGATGGCCGTGTGCGAAACCGTGGCCGAGAGCCCAAGCAGCACCGCCTGCGCGACCGTGCCACGAACGGCGATGATGAACGCCGCCATGATGGTCTTGCTATGGCCCGGCTCCAGCCCGTGCAGCGCACCCAAGACGACGGCCGCCGGGAGGAAGAGCCAGGCATGCCCCTGCTGCAGATATTCCTGGAACGAATGCATGAAGGCATATACCCCCACCCCCTATTAACCGTCAACCTTTCTTTTCATTGTCCTGATTGGTCATCCTATGGTATCACTCAGTTCATGAAACACGTCCATCCAAAAGACGAGCAGCGGGCGCTGGTGGCCCGGCTCCACAAAATCAGCGGCCAGCTCCGGGCCATCGAGCGCATGGTGGTTGCCGACGTGGACTGCCCTGAGGTGCTGATGCAAGTCAGCTCGGCCCGGCGGGCGCTAAAATCATTCGGGGACGAAATCATCCACGCCCACATCCACGAGTGCCTCGACCATGCGGACTCTCCTGCTGAGGGGCGGAAGAAACTCCGCTCCTTCCTGTCGGTGCTGGAACGTTATGTGGCGTGAGTCGGCACACGCCGGCTGCGAGCGCGGGCGGCGGGATGGGGAGGCTCGACGCGCAGATCCTACCAACGACGCTGGGGCCCGGAGAAAAAGGCGGAAGTTCGTTTAAAGCGCGATGGTGTGTTGGAGTTGGATTGGGTTGGCTGGGGCGACCAACAAGGGATCTGTCAATCAACTGAGGCTGAAACGTGGAGCCTCATTTCCAGATATTGAATTTGAGGGCGAATTTCTTTTTCTGAATCAGCGTGCGCCAGTCGACAAACACAAATACGAACACGAGCACCAGCCCCGCGATCAATCCGGCAATGGATTTCCAGGATACCATCCCGCCCACGAGACTCACCGTGTTCTCGGCGGCGTATTTGCCGGTGAGCACCGCAATGGTATCGCTGATCAGTTTCCCGACGATGAAACCGGGAAGGATATGATGAGGTTTTAGCTTGGCCATTCCGGCGGCCACAAACAGCGGTGTGGTGGGCAGCGGCAACAAGGAGTAGATCAGCACCAACAAGTGGCTTTGCCATCCCTTGGCCTTCAATTTCCTTCCCAGGTATTCCGCATCCTCATTTTTCGCCAGCTTGAAATATTTGTCTGAAAACGCGGGAATGTAGAGCGTGAGAATGAACCGGCCCAAAATGGAACCTGCCACGCCGACCAGGATCACCAGCCAGATTTCAAGATGGTAGGCTACCTGCAACGCAATCATCACCGTGAATGCCGGTGGCAGGGGGAAGGGTGAAACATCCACCAACAACGCCCCGGTAAAAACCAACAGGTATTGCCACCACATGAGTTAACCGCGCCTCGCGCAATTACAATTGCGGGAGGCGCGCGCGGATCCCAAAAATTCCCTGCTTCCCAACGACCGTGTCAACCGATCGCAGGCTTTCTTGACGAGACCGCTTCGGCTGCGGCTTTCAGAGCCGGTCTGAAAAATGGGTGGCACGGGCTACCAGCCCGTTTTCGGCGGCCACTTGCCGCCGAAAAGCCCGGCGGGCTGGTAGCCCGCCGGAACAGGCCAGTGGCCTGTTCTACCCAGAATGGGATTTTCAGACAGGCTCTCAGGCCCGCTTGGGGTTCACCACCAGCAACAAGACCCCGCCGACGAGCGCCAGGGCGCCGACGACCGGCGGAATGAAGTGGCTGTCGGTGGTCTTGATGCTCATGCCAAGGAACTCAACCGGCTTACCGGGCGTCGTGAAACTGATGCCCGAGTAAGCGAGCACCACGATGCCGAGGGTGATCAGGATGATGGCCACGATGGATTTTGTGTTCATATCGAATGGTTGGTCAGGGTTGGAGGCGGTTCCCGCTGGCGGATCCGCCGCCAGGTCAGCGGGCTAGTTCCCGGTGCATATCAAAAAGGATTCGCGTCGGAACGCGGTCTCCCTTGTCCATGAATCCGCTCGGATTGAAGACCTTTGTCTGTTTGTAGAGACCGTCGGAACCTTGCGGCGGAAACGCGACGAACACGACCGATGGCGAATCGCCCCAGCCGCCCTTGAAATCCCCCTTGTCATTCGGCCGCACCGTGTAACTCGTCGGCGTGGTGCCTAAATACTCGCCGTTGACCTCCACGCGGATGTTGGATGGATCGGAGTCGATACTAATGGTCTTAGTGGCGACTTGGGGGGTGACGCAGCCGGCAAAGCCACACACCAGGGCCACTGCACCGAGGGTCATTGCCCGTCCAAGCGCCTTGGGGGACGCGCCCGAGTTCATAGATAGTTTTTTCATAGGTTGCTTTCGTTATAGAGGTTCAATGGTTTACTGCCGTTGATTAGCCTGTGAGTTATAGTTCTGGAAGAGTTGCGCTTTTCAGGTTTTCACCTCAGCTGCGTCGGCGCCCGGAAATGAGATTGACGAGGATCATGATGACCGCAATCACCAGTAGAATGTGAATGAAACCGCCGATCGTGGAGCTCGTCACCAGCCCGAGCAGCCACAGAATAATCAGCACCACCGCAATTGTGTATAACATAGAATCGTTCTGTTAGTTGGCCTGGGTCACTGTGGGTGGGCGCACGCACCCGCCCACCACAATCAGGCGGTTTAGTTTGTGGCTGCCGGCACGGCGATGGTCATGTTGTTTAGCACACTCGTCACCCCGTCGATATCCTTGACCAGCTTGGTGACCAAGCTCTTTTCGGCGGCGTTCTTGGCTATGCCGCTTAGAGTAACCACGCCGTCCGTCGTCGAGACTTTCGTCTTCAATGCACTGGTCGAACGATGCGACAACAATGACGATTTCACCTGGGCGGTGATGGAGGCGTCATCAATCTTCTCGCCGATCGTTTCGCTCGGCGGCGGCGGGGTCTTGGCCACCGTCATCTCGTTTTTCACGCCTTTGACGCCTTCAACGTCCTTGGCATATTCGGTGGTTAACTCCTTTTGGGCCTGACTGGAAGCTTCGCCCCGCAGACTGACGATGCCATCTTTCACATAAACGTCAGTTCCGCTGGCACTCACGTTGCGATGGAACAAGAGGGTGGTTTTCACTTTCGTACTCAGCCATCCATCCGAACGTTCGGCATGGTTTTCACCTTTGACTCGCAGTTGGTTGTCCACGCTTTTCACCCCCGGCAGTCCCTCCACGGTGTCCTGGGCCAGGGATTTGTGGGAGCCTTCCGCGACGGTTCCTTTCAAGGTGACAATGCCATCCTTGGATCGGAGTGTAATCGAATCGTCCTTGAGATAAGTTTTGAAAACGTGGGACTTCTTGGCGGAGGACTCGATGCGGTCATCCGTCTCGGAAGCGCGCAGGGATGCGCTGGTGACTAACAGGATGCCCGAGGCTACTAAGAGCACTAGCGGAGAGTTTGATTTCATATTCACTTTGTTGTGCTTTCGATAGTTGAGTTAT
>JAYUBJ010000614.1:0-3530 GCA_043740915.1 Verrucomicrobiota bacterium | reverse complement strand
TGGAGACACAACCTTTATTTGGATAATTTTCGCAACCCAACACAATAAGTTGTGTCCTCTGAATCAGGACACCCTAAGCCATTGGGGGAGATGCTGCTGGAGGAATGGAGGAGCACCCGCTCCAAGGGGGCTATTTCACCAGGCTGATCACCACGAACCAAGCCGTGCTGTTTTCGGAGTCCCCGGCAATGATCAAAGGCTCGGTCGGCTTGATGACATCCGTGATCTTTAGCTGTAGTTTGCCTTTGCCCTCCAGTGTGACTTCGATCTTGGATCCACCCAGATTTTTCACATAGACGACACACTGTGAACTCAGGGTCATCTTCTTGCCAGTGGTGGAGTCCACGCTGAGGCTCTGGTTGTTGACTTCAAAATACTTTTTCCAGCGATACTTGCTGGCAAGCTTCCTGGCCAAGCCATCCGTCAGTTCTTTATGAAGCGGGTCGGGCGACTTTACGTCGGACGCCCAAACAAGCTGGATTTGAAGCTTTAGTTCCGGCGCATTTGACTGCGCAGCCATGGAAAACAATCCCGCTCCCGCTCCTGCCAGAACCGCCATGAGTGCGCGCCAACGGGACAACGAATAAAATCTCAGAATCATTTATTGTCGTCTTTTGACGGAACTTCTTCACCCGTCGCCTGTTCATCCGTCTTCTCAGAAAGCCAGATCACCTTGAGCCCATCGGATTGCGAGTGGAACGTCGAGGTCACCATGTCCGGCGACAGATTTTCAATGACCGCCGCCGAGTTGGCTTCGCCCGCATCTTCTTTTTTGCCCGGCACGATCAACAGCAGGCAAACCGCCGCCAGTCCCGCAACCGGGGCGAAATACTTGAACGTCCAGCGCCACCAAGGCGCGGACGGCACGGGAGCTTCTGTCCGCTCCTGGCTCGCGATTTCGCGGGCGATTTTGGACCAGTAAAAATCGCGCCCTTCCGGCAGCTTCACTTCCAGTTCATTGCCACTGAGCGCCTGCTTGGTGAAAGTCAATTCCCGCAACAACGCCTGTGCGGACCCATCGTGCGCGAGCAGTTCCGTAATCTTGCGCGCTTCATTGGCCGGCAGTTCGCCGTCCACGTAAGCTTGCAGTTGCAATTCAAGTTCCTGATTCATACTAGTCTTCTTTTCTTAAGCCAGCCAGCAAGGTCGCCATCTTCCGGCGCGCGTAAAACAAACGCGACATCACCGTTCCAATCGAACAGCCCACTGTCTTGGCAATTTCTTTATATTCCATTTCCTGAAATTCGTGCAGGATCATCACGGTTCGGTGCTCCGTCGAGAGCAAGGCCAGCGCCGCATCTATTTTCTGCCGCAACTCGCCCCGTTCCAACCGTTCCGTCGGGTTCGTGGTCACCACCGGCATCTGCCGCTCCACGCCACCTGACTCTTCTTCCAATTGATCCAGCGATTCCGCCCGCTGCCGCTTTTGCTTCCGCAGCCGATCCAGACAAAGATTGATCACGATCCGCGTCATCCACGTCAGGAAACTGGCTTCGCCCTGAAATTGTTTCAACCGCTGCCAGCCCTTCACCCAGGCTTCCTGCGAAAGATCAAGGGCATCATCTTCATGCCGCACCATGCTGAACGCCCGCGCATATATCTTGTCCCGGTGCCGCGCCACCAACTCTTCAAAGGCGTTCATGTCGCCCCGCTGCGCTGCTTTCACCAACGCTACATCGGGCTGCGCTGATTTATCGCTCGGTAACGACATCGGTTTGGACGGGCTGTGTGTCGGCGGTATTCAGCCAAACTTACAATTTCCCTTTGGTGCTCGGAAGTCGGCCTGAAATACGTGGATCCAGTTGACAGGCAGCATCTAATGATTTTGAAAAGGCCTTGAATAATGCCTCCACAATATGGTGCGGCTCGCTGCCATAAAGCAATTCCAAGTGCAAATTGCACCGGGCTTCATTCGCAAATCCTTGAAAAAACTCGCGCGCCAGTCCGAAGCGAAATGCCGATGACATGTCTTGGGTCTTCTCGTTTGGAGCAATTCGTTTGTGTGCCAAATCTTTCATCCCCCGCCACACCAAGTGCGGCCGTCCACCAAAATCAACCACACACCGCGCCAGGCATTCATCCATCGGCACATAGGTCTCGCCAGTGAAAGGATTCCGCGGATGAAACCCGTTGCCGTAGCGCCGGATCCCCAATTTATCCCCCAACGCCTGTCGATAGGCCTCGCCCAAGGCGATACCGCAATCTTCCACGGTATGATGCGCGTCCACTTCCAAATCGCCGTGACAACGCAAATCCAGATCGACCACCGCGTGCTTGGCGAACAGGGTCAGCATGTGGTCGAAAAATGGGATGCCTGTCTTGATCGAAGATTTTCCCGCGCCGTCGAGGTTTAGCTTCACGGCGATCCGGGTTTCTTTCGTCACCCGTTTGAGCTTGGCAGTCCGGCGATTCATGCGCAGCGATTAAACACCATGGATGGAAAATGGCTATTGATTTCGCCCCGCCAGATAGCGTTCGGCATCAATCGCCGCCGCGCACCCCTGCCCCGCCGCAGTGACCGCCTGCCGGTAAACGTGATCCGAGCAATCCCCCGCCACAAATACTCCCGCCACATTGGTCTCGGTGCCGCGCCGCGGAACGATGTAGCCGTTTTCGTCCATGTCGATGACGCCTTTGAAGAGCTGGGTGTTGGGCACGTGGCCGATCGCCACAAACACGCCGGCACAATCCACCGTGCTCTCGGCGCCAGATTTTAGATTTTTCAACCGCACACCGGTGACCTTGTCCTGCTTGACGTCGAGCACCTCCGTGACCACTGAATCCCAAACCGGTTTGATCTTGGGATGCGCCAGCGTGCGATCCGCCATGATCTTCGAGGCCCGCAATGAATCCCGGCGATGCACCAGGTAAACCACGGAGGCAAAGCGCGTCAGATACGTCGCCTCTTCGCACGCGGAATCCCCGCCGCCGACCACCACCAGCGGTTGATTCCGAAACATGGGCAGGGCGCCATCGCACGTCGCGCAATAGGTCACTCCCTTTTTCTCCAGCGTGTCTTCGCTTTCGAGTCCGAGATGGCGGTGTCCCGCGCCGGTGGCAATGATGATCGTTTCACTTTCCACGGATTCGCCGTCCACGGTCAAAACCAATGGCTGCTTCGCCAGGTTGACGCCCTCCACCGTGCCAAATTTTACCCGCGCCCCAAATCGCTCCGCCTGCTTTTGCATCCGGGTCATTAATTCGTAGCCGTCCACGCCCTCGGGAAACCCGGGGAAATTCTCCACAATGCTCGTCGTGGTGAGCAAACCGCCGGGCATGATGCCGGTGAGCACGAGGGGATGCAGGTTGGCCCGCGCGGTGTACAACGCGGCCGTAAGCCCGGCACAGCCGGTTCCGATGATGACGATTTTTTCCATAGAGCCCGAAAAGCTAGTGACCACCGGTGAACTTGGCAAGCGTTGGTTGACCCCCATTCACTCACCCTGCGCATCTCATTTTATTGCAACCCAAGGCCGGAGAGGTTATCGGCGAGCGGGCTCTGGTAGTGGCACGGGCGTCCCGCCCGTGAA
>JAYUBJ010000613.1:0-11362 GCA_043740915.1 Verrucomicrobiota bacterium | reverse complement strand
CTGGCAGGTGTTGCGCGGACTGCGCGCGCTGGGCTTGAACATGCGGGAGCCGTGGTTGCAACGCGGCGGCGCGTGGCTCGAAAGCGTCCAGCGTCCCGACGGCGGATGGGGCGAACGCTGCAACACCTACGATGATCCGGTCTTCAAAGGCCAGGGGCCCAGCACCGCGTCGCAGACCGCGTGGGCCGTCATGGGATTGTGCGCCCTCGACGACCCAAACAATCCCGCCCTCCGGCGCGGCGTGGATTATTTGATCCGCACGCAAAACGCCGACGGCTCCTGGACGGAGGACGAAATCACCGGCACCGGATTTCCGAAGGTGTTCTATTTGAAATACGACATGTACCGGAACAGTTGGCCCTTGCTCGCGCTGGCAGCGTATCGCAACTTGCTGGCCGGGGTGCCACCAGAGAGCCGGGTCAACGGCGAAACTCGTCCGCTGCCTGAAAACGCCAAACGCTAACTCATTCAACCGCGGGAATGCTGATGATCAATCCAGCCACCACGTTGATCTGCTTTGCGGTGCGGCAAGAGGCCGGCAGATCAATGCGCAACACGGGTGCTGAGGTGCTGGTCACCGGGATGGGGCGGCGGAACGCAGTGGCGGGCCTCGAACGCAAATTATCCACAAACACGTTCAGCCTGGTGCTGACGTGTGGTTTCGCAGGGGGATTGAACCCCGCTTTGCCGACCGGCACCGTGGTTTTCTCGCAAGATGAGGGAGCCGGCTTCACTCTGGCTTTATCGGCATTGGGTGCCGTGCCAGTCCGGTTTCTTGGCGCCGAACGCGTGGCCGTCACGGCGGCAGAGAAACAACAATTGTGGCAGACCACCGGCGCGGATGTCGTGGAGATGGAATCGGAAGCCATCCGCGAGGTGTGCCGGCGACATCAAATACCCAGCGCTACCATCCGCGTCATCTCAGACGCGGCCCAGGAGGATTTGCCGCTGGATTTCAACGCCCTCATGACGGCCCGCCACCAAATCAATTTCGCCAAGCTGGCCTGGGCGTTGGTGAAGTCGCCGCGGCGCATCCGCCGCCTCCTGGAATTCCAGAAGCGCACCGCGCAGGCGAGAGATCACCTGGATGCCGTGCTGGCGCAACTCCTATCGTCCCATTGAGCCAGCAGGTGACGCCCCGTCCTCCGTAGCAGTACTGAGGAGGGTGGACGTGAGGAGTCTCTGACAAGCCTTGGAAAAGCCGTGAGATTCGAGGCACGTTATCTGGTGAGTGCCATGCAGGCTCGGCGCTCCCCCTCCCGGACCGCGGTTTGTCCCAAACCGCAGCGCGTCGCCCATCCTCCAGCCTGGAAATCCACCTTAGCTGCCTCGGTTCCGCCACGCGCTGCGAGTTGGGACAACTCGCGGCCCGGTTCAGCCGCCCGCTCCGGGCCTTTCACAGATCACAGATTCTCCGTCACCCCCTTGCTAGAAATTGAGATGCGCCCGTCACCTCGTCTCCTACCAGGCAATGAGTTCCAGCACCGGCGGCTATCGTCCCGCCTCGGCAGCGGCAGTTGAAGTCGGCGGCGCGGCGCGCTCCTTCGATTTTTCACTCCAGGAAACCAGTGTGGCGCCGGCCACGATCAGCAGGATTCCGGCCCAGCGCAGCGGGGAAACCTCTTCATGATTGATGAATTTGGCCGCCAGGGCCGTCAGCACGAAACCGAGCGAGGTGAGCGGCCAGATCAGGCTGACATCCCGCACGGAGAGCAGGTAGAGCAAGGCGCCAAAGAAAATCGTTTCGAGCAGCAGGCCGAACAGGATGTTGCCGTTGGCCGCGCCGCGCTTGACGAGGCGGAGAATCTCGGCGCTGGAAACCGTTTGCACCTCGCCGATTTGCTTCAACCCTTTGCTCAAATAGACCACGCCGATGGCCTCGACCATGAGCGCGACGATCAAGACCGTCAGAAGTTTTTGCATGTCACATGTCCTGGTAACGGATTAATTCGATGCCCGACTGCACCACCTGCGCTTGGACTCGCGGGCTGACCAAAGCATCCAGTTCGTGTTTAAATTCGTCGAGCGACGGATGGGAGTAAAGCTCCGAATCACCCGCGGGCAAGCGGGGCAGCAACTTCAGCACATACTCTTCGCTGACCCGGCCGTTTTGCAAAAGTCCAAACACCGCGCCGGTGTGGCGGATGCCGCGCCGATCCAGGGCCGGGCGCGCGCGCCCGCTCAGGAGGTTGAAAATCAAAGCATGGGTGAGGCGATCCCCCCAGTGCCCCGCCATCAGGTGCGCGTTCAGCCAAAACGGATCGCGGGTGAGGCGGAACCGCCGGATGCCCCACTTCTCATGATGGTGCCGGAGCAGGCTGAAGATGGTTGGGTGCAGGTGCAGGTTCAGATGACCGTTGACATGATCCAGCACGAGGCCGGTGAGGCGGAACTTTTGAAATTGCGCCTCCAGTTCATGGCGCAGTTGGTGGCGCAGGCCGCGTTGAAAGAAATAGCGGCAACCCGACCACGCCGCGCGTTCGCTGAAATTATATTTGTCGTCCACCAGTCCGGGAATTTCCGTCGGCTTGAGCGCGGAGCGCCCGCAGACCAGCGACAGGTGCAGGCCCACGCCCAGGCGCGGGTTCGCGCGCGCCAGCGCCACCGCCTCGTCACAGGCGCTGCCGTTTACCATCAGGCTGGCGGAGGTGAGGATGCCTTCCTGGTGCGCGCGAACCACGGCGTGATTGATGGAGGACGACCGGCCAAAGTCGTCCGCGTTCACAATCAGCCGCCGGGCCAGCTTAGTGGACTCCATAGTTGGGGCTGAGGACACCCGTCGAAAGACGATACCAGGTGCGCAGGATCAGGATCAGTTTTTGGGGCTTGCTCAGGCGCGTCGGCTGCGGACCGAACACAGCGAATTGCCGGCTCTCCAACTTGCGCAACAAACGCCAATACACCGTCCCCATGAGTTCGGCGGTGCCCATGGCGCGCCGATCCGGCGGCGGCAGGGTTTCGCTGGCCCGCTGGTAAAATTGGCGCGCGCGCTGCGCCACGCTCTGGGCCAGGTCGCGGAAGCGCGTGGAATATTCAAACCGCAACACCTCTTCCTCGCGCACGCCAAAGCGGGACAGTTCCGCGAGCGGCAAATAGATGCGGCCGCGTTCCGCATCGCCGCGCACATCGCGTAAAATATTGGTGAGTTGCAGCGCCTTGCCCAGATGGATGGCGTAGTCCTTGCAACCCGGATGCTGGTAGCCGAAGATTTCGATGCTCAACAGTCCCACCACCGACGCCACGCGGTAACAGTACTGGTCCAATTCGTCGTAGTTCGCATAACGTTTGACATCCAAATCCATCTCCACACCCCGGATTAGTTCGGCAAAATAATCATACGGCAAATGATGCTGGACGATGAACGGCTGCAACTCCTGGTTGACGGAAAACCGGGGGGGCTGTTGCTCGCAAGCCGCCCGGATGTCCGTTCGCCAGGCCGCCAGCCGCGCCCGACGCTCCTCGACGGGCAATGACTCGTCATCGGCCACGTCGTCCACCTCGCGGCAAAACGCGTACAACGCCGACATGCCGGCGCGCTTTTCCTTGGGCAACAGCACGAACGCCAGGGCCAGATTGGAGGCGCTCTTGCGGGTGATCGATTCGCTGACTTGCATGATGCTAGGGCGACGGATGAATCGGCCCGTCCACTCGTATGGGCGGCAAGCCGCCGGTTTCCGCCCGGGTCGGGTTGCGCGGCAGCGGTGCCCGCCGCCGTCGTCGCCGGTTTCCACCCCCAAACCACACCATCGCCGGGGCGGGCGCGGACGAGCCGGGGCGGCGGCTGCGTCCATACCTGGCCCAGAGCATCAGGAGCAACGCCAGGATGCAGCCCGTTGCCAGGATCAACATCACGTCGTTAAAAACCAGGGTGGACGCCCCGCCGAGGTGGCCGGATCCCGGCGAACGGCCGAAGACCGGATCGGTGACGAGGGCGAAACAAATTCCGGATGTGGTCACTGGCTTATTCCTTTCCGGCGGAATCATCCGCCCCGTCCTCGGCGGACGATTCCGTCGTGATGTTCAATCGCTGCATCCGATAGCGCAGGGCGTGGCGGCTGACTTTCAACTGGTCGGCGGTCTTGCCCACATTGTAATGGTTGCGCTCGAGCGTCGCCCGGATCAGCGACCGTTCAAAATCCGCCAGGGCTTCGTCGAGGGATTGGGCGGTCGCCGACGGTGGAGACTCTTCTTTCCGCAAGAAAGTTTCCGCCTGAAAATCCGGCAGGCTCCCCGCCTGAATCTCCCCTTTGGCCTCCAGAATCACGGCGCGTTCGATGACATTGCGCAACTCGCGGACGTTGCCCGGCCAATGGTGTTCCATCAATTTCTGTTCCGCCGCCTTGGAAAGAAATTTCACGTTCTTTTTCTGGGCGACGCTGAATTGTTTGAGGAAAAAATTCGCCAGCACGAGGATGTCCGTCCCGCGTTCGCGGAGGGTCGGCGGCCGAAACTGCACGACGTTAAGCCGGTGGAAGAGATCCTCGCGAAAATGGTTCTGTTGAATCGCCTGGATGATGTCGCGATTGGTCGCGGCGATCAAACGGACATTGACGCGCAATTCTTCGTTCCCACCGACCCGGGTGAAAGTACCGTCCTCCAGGAACCGCAGCAATTTCGCCTGCAGCGAGCGGCTCATGTCGCCGATTTCATCGAGGAAAATCGTGCCGTCATCCGCCTCCTCCACCCGTCCCAGTTTCTGTTTCAACGCCCCCGTAAACGCGCCCTTCTCGTGGCCAAACAACTCGCTTTCGAGGAGCGTTTCCGTGATGGCGGCGCAGTTGATGCGCACGTAATTTTCATTGCGGCGCTGGCTCAAACAGTGAAGCGCGCCCGCGATCAATTCCTTGCCCGTGCCGCTCTGGCCCAGGATCAACACCGAGGCGTCCGTGGGGGCCACGGTCTGGATCAACGTGCGCAACTCGACCATCTTGGGCGACTCCCCGATGATGCGATCCAGTTGATAGACCTGCCCGGCCTGGCGGCGCAGGGCCGCGTTTTCCAGGATCAACTGGTGCCGCTCGGCGCAGCGGGCCACGGCCAGCAGCAGTTCCTCCGGCGCAAAGGGCTTGGCCAGATAATCCATGGCCCCGGCCTTGATCGCGTCCACGGCGAGCTTGGGCGTCGCGTAGGCGGTGATCATCAGCGCTGGCAGGTTCGGCCAGCGGAGGCGGATTTTGCCGAGGAACTCATACCCGCTCATGCCGGCCAGATGCGCGTCGGTGATGACCATGAAGAAATCTTCCTGCTCCAGCAAATTCAGCCCGGCCTCGGCGGACTCCACCGCCCGCACCGTGTAGCCTTTGGCGGTCATCACGGATTGGAGCGACAGCCGCATGTTCTTTTCATCGTCAACGATGAGCAACGGTGGGAGATGCGGGTTCATTTGTGTAAATTCATCAACGCCCGGGCGGGAAACTGCAAGGTGAATTGGGCGCCATGCCCCGGTTCGGATTCAACCTTCACCGTGCCGCCGTACCACTCCACGTTATGTTTCACGATCGCCAGGCCGAGGCCGGTCCCCTTATCTTTGGTGGAGAAATACGGTTCGAAAATACGGGCTTGCTGGTTCGGGGGGATGCCCGGGCCGCTGTCGGCAAAGGTGACGATCACCGAGCAGTTCTCGCCGTTGCCGGCCGTGATGTCGATGTGTCCGCGGCCTTGGAGCGCCTCGCGCGCGTTCGTGAGCAGGTTGACCAGCACTTCGGCAAGCTGGTTGCGCTGCATCAACAACGGCGGCAGCACGGCGGCGTAATCCTTGCGCACCTGGATTTCACCCGGCGCGCCGACGGGAAAAACAAGCTGAATCGCCCGGTCCAACTCCTCGGTAATGTTCAACTTTTCCACCCGCCCTTCCGCCAGCTTGGCGTAGCCCATCAATTCCGTGATGATCCGGTCGGAACGATCCACCTCTTCCCGGATGATTTGCAGTTGTTCCCGGGCGTTGCCGTTGTACTGGCTCGAGGCTTGTTGCAAATTGAAGGCGGCGTTGTTGATGATGCTCAAGGGGTTCTTCAGTTGGTGCGCGATCTCCGCCGCCAGACGACCCGTGGATTGCAACTGTTCCTGTCGCAAAATAAACTCGCGCATCTCCTCCTCGGTCAGTCGCTGCTTGTCGAACAGCACCTGCACCCCGTACCCGCAGAAGGTCAGCAAAAGCAGCAGCACGATACGCATCACCAAAAACTGCGCGTCGTGATCCCGCACCGTCAGGCCAATCGCCGAACGCGTCGCCGTCTCCGCCGGCTCCGGCAGCCGCTTGTCCGCGTTATGCTTCGCCTTGGCGGCGACGTTGGTGGACCGGACGACCAGGTTCGTCGAGCGGGTGGCCTCGTCCACGGCGCTCGTTTTTTCCTCGAAACGCGTGATCGCGCTGTCCGTGACGTTGGCCAGGAGGTAACAACCAATGATCAGAAAATTCAAACCCAGTTGCAGCGACGCCACCGGGAAGCTCAGGGCGTTGCGCAAGATCAAGGCCAGGAACACCCAGTAGGCGATGCTTTCGAGCCCGCCGGTCAGCAGCGTCACCGCCGACAAAAACAGCCCGTCAATGAAATTGCTGGCGAACATGACCGACTGGACCAGCGTTAGTGGCAGGCGGTTGATCAGGAACAGCACCAGGGCGACGAACACATTGATCACCAGATAGGCGAGGAAAAACCGGTTGACGATTTCCAGCGTCAGCTCCCCCACTTTGCCCACCCCCTCGAACCAGTTGGACAAAAAAAGGTAGTAATAGAGCATGCCCCACACGACCAGTTTGACCAACAATCCGATGTCCCGCTCCACAAACCGCAACCGCTCCGCCTGATAGGCGGTGTCGGTTCGGGAAGGTGAAAGCAGCTTGAAAAATATCCGCAGCTTTCCCCAGCGGGCCAGGCTGTCGGTGCCGCCGGGCCGGAGGGGGGGGGTCGCACCAATCATGCCAGCAGGGCGCGCACGCGCGACGCAATTTTATCCACCGGCCAAAGCCGCCCAAGACCCTCGTATCCACAAGCCAGCAGACCCGCTTCCGGCCCGATGAATTCCACCCCGCGCGCCTTGAGCGTCGCCACGTTCTTCCGCGTGGCGGGATGCTGCCACATTTTGCCGTTCATCGCCGGGGCGATCAACACCTTCGCCCGCGGTTGCAGCGCCAGCGCAATGCAGGTCAGCGCGTCATCCGCCAGTCCGTGCGCCAGCTTGGCCAGATTGTTGGCGGTCGCCGGCGCAATGAGCAGCAGATCCGCTTCGTCGGCCAGCTGGATGTGCGCCGGCTTCCAGCCCTCCGCTTCATCGTACAAATCGGTCACGACCGGATGGCGGGACAAGGTCTTGAACGCCAGAGGGGTGATGAAACGCAGCGCGTCGGCCGTCATCACCACATGCACGTCGCACCCCAGTTGCGTCAACTGACTCGCCAATTCCGCCGCCTTGCAGGCCGCAATCGAGCCGGTCACGCCGAGCACCACGTTGCGGGCCGCCGGTTTCGGGTTCTGAATTTTGGACTTCAAACTCATAGCTCCGGCGGGGACACGCGGTTCTGGCGCAGCTTTTCGGCCGTCATGATCGCCTGCATCCGCCGCAAATCCTCGGCAATCGAGGTGCTCAGGATAAGGTAGTCGAAATGTCGCCACTGGGCAATCTCCTGGCGCGCGACGCTCAGCCGTTTCTGGATGGCTGCGGTGGAATCCTGCCCGCGCTTCTTCAGCCGCGCCTCGAGGATCGCCAGGGAAGCCGGGGTGAGAAACACCGTGACCAGCGCCTGCTTCAACTCCTCGTCCTCGACGGATTTCGCGCGAATCGCCGCCGCGCCCTGCACATCCACATTCAGCAGCACATCCTTGCCGTGCCGCAATTTGCCGAGCACCTCCGATTTGAGCGTGCCGTAACTGTTCCCATACACGGTCGCGTGCTCCAGAAAATTCCCGGCCTGCACGCGCTTCAGAAACGTCGCCGCGTCCAGAAAGTAATAATCCACGCCATCCGCCTCGCCCGCGCGCGGGGCGCGCGTGGTGCAGGTGATCGCCCGGCTCACGTTTCGGTTCACTTCCAGCAATTGGTCGCACAACGTCGTCTTGCCGCCACCGGAAGGCGCGGAAAGCACAATCAACAAGGGGCTGCTTTTTTCGTTCGCCATGCGCGTCCTTATTCCACGTTCTGGACCTGTTCGCGGAATTTTTCCAACTCGGCCTTGACCGTCACGACTTCACGTGAAATCAGGGCGTCGTTGGCTTTGGAGCCAATGGTGTTGATCTCACGGTTCATCTCTTGGGACAGAAAATCCAGCGTGCGTCCCACCGGCTCCCGGGATTTCACGCAATCGTCGAACTGCTGAAAATGGCTTTGCAACCGGGTCAACTCCTCCGAGATGTCGGAACGGTCCGCAAAATAGACCACCTCCTTGAGCAACCGCTCGTCATCCAGGCCGGGTAATTCGAGCCCGGCGCTCCGGATCCGTTCCAGCAAATTCACGCGATAGCGCTGCTGCACTTCCGGCGCCTGCTTTTGAATCCGCCCCACCGCTTCGGCAATCAACTTCATCCGCGCCCGCAAATCCTTTGCCAGATGCGCCCCTTCCCGCTCGCGCATTTTCACCAGATCGGCCAGCGACTTGACCAGCGCCTGCTCCACCGACGGCCAGAAATCCTCCGCCTCCGCCACGTCGTCGTCGGTTTGCAAAACCCCCGGGGCGCGGATCAGCAAATCGAGCGTGACCGTATCGGCCAGTTTGAGTTCCCGGGCCAGCTTGGAGAGTTCCTTGGCGTAAGCCTTCGCCAGCGAACGGTTCAGGCGCACCTGGCTGGCCACGTTGTTCTCCGCCGTGTGCAGCACCACGCGCACGGTCAGACGGCCGCGGGAAACGGTACGATTGATGACATCGCGCATCTGCGCTTCGAGCGGCTCGAGGTCGCGCGGCAAATTCACGGAGATTTCACTCTGCTTCCGGTTCACCGAACTCGTCTCCACGGTGATTTTAAACCCGTCCTGGGCACGCTCGCCACGCCCGTAACCCGTCATAGATTTCATGTGGCCGGGACTATGGGGAATATCTGCGGAGCACGCGAACTTTTTTTGATTTGAGGGCGGATGGCTGCCTCCACCTCAATCCACAAAAACAAATTCATTCGACAGCAACAGGACTTGCGCGAGTTTCTCCCAGGGCGTCATCGGCTTGGCCGGGCCAGTCGGCGCCGGGCCGAACTCCTTCCGGTCGCTCCACTCCGTCACCGCGTCGACTCCCGCCCCCAATACACCGCTGAGCTTGATGACCGGGGCCCACTTGAACATGTCCGAATTGAGGTCGGCGCGAAAATCCACCACGAAGTCAATCGTGTCGCCTTGCTTCACTTCCACCGTGGGAAAATTCGTCTCCGCTTTCTCGTGGTGCAGAAGCCAGCTCGCGAGTTGCCCCGTGCGGCTGGAAACGAGGCGCGCCCGGATGCCATCGCCCGGATCATATTCATGCGCCACCGTCCCGCTGATCGACACCGTGCCATCACTTGGCGCGACCCAGCGGCGAACCGCGGCATGTTGCAGATCATCGCCGGCGTGACCGCCCTCGGCGGTCAGTTGCACCCAGCCCAGCTTGGCGTCCGGCCAGCTTGAGCCGCCCTGCCACGCTTCACCGGTGAAGTGAGGCAGTTTCTCAAAATTCTTGATGCGCTGCGTGACTTCATCGAATTCCCCGAATCCATGCTGCCACGCCGAGGCCACCACTTTCGGCAGCGGCACACTCTCGGTCTGCGCCGATTGAATGAAGCGGAGGCTGGCGTCCACTTGTTGCGGTGTCGCCGGCCGCTGATACACCGCGCGAAACAATCGTTGCACTTTGGCTTCGGGAGTCGCTTGGGCCTGCACCTCCTTGCGATTCACCAGCGCCCGCGCCCGTTCGACCACGAACGGACTGTTGATGAAAAACAGCGCCTGCTGCGGCACGGTCGTCGTGAAGCGTTGCGGGCTGTGCATGTCGGGATTGGCGAAATCGAAAACGCGGAATAAACCCGGCAGAAATTGCCGGTCGATCGACCCATAGACCGTCCGGCGCGCCGTAAAGGGTTGCGCGTTCAAATCCACCGCCGGACCACCCACCGCGTTGTCCAACTCACCGGAGGCGGCCAGCAACGAATCACGCATGGCCTCGAAATCCAGCCGGTCGCGGTTCATGCGCCACAGCAGGCGGTTGTCCGGGTCGATTTGGAACGGTGTCCGTCCGCCGGCGGGTGAAGTTTTCTGGCGCGCCATTCTTGGAACCGGCACCGGCGACGCTTCTTCGTCACTGCTCTGTTGATACGTGTCGGAGAGCATCAGCAAGCGGTGCATTTTCTTGATCGACCAGCCGTCGGCCATGAATCGCCGCGACAGCCAATCCAGCAACTCCGGGTGGCTCGGCGGCTCGCTGCGCGTGCCAAAATCACTCGGGGTCCGCACCAGGCCCGCGCCAAAATGATGGAGCCAGATGCGGTTGACCATCACACGCGCGGTCAGCGGGTTCTCCTTGCTCGCGATGGCTTGGGCCAGTTCCAAACGGCCGCTGCCGTTCTTGAATGGTTGCCGCTTTTCACCCGCCAGCACTTGCGGAAATTGGCGCGGCACTTCATCGCCCCGCCGACCGGGATTGCCACGGAGAAATACGCGCGGGTTCCATTGGGTCGGCCGATCCACCAGAATCACCGCGTGCGGGGGCGCACTCGGCGAACCGATGTTCCATTGGTCAATTTGATTTTGCGCCGCCCACAACTCGACGCAATTGCCGTTGTCGAAATGCCATTCGAGATCGACCATGTTGCCGGGATGAACATTCGAAGGTGAATCCAGGCCGTAGAGCACCTGCCGGAGCGACTCCTCGTGCGGATCCAACAGCGCGGTCAGAGCTGCGGCATTGGTTCTCTTCGCCACATGCACGGCGTTGGTCCAGGTACGGTCCACGTCGGCCAGCAGCTTCCCGTAACGTAGCGCCACCTCCAACATCGATGCCGGCGGCGGTCCGGCAAAGACTTGCGCCACGCGCGGATTGAGACGCGCGGCAGGTTGATTGGTGAGCGACTGCAACACCCCCGGTGCCTTCGTCGCAAATTCCGCTTCGGGAATGGCCGCCAGCCCATTCCACGGCGCAAAAATGGGATGGAAGCGTTTGCTCGTCTGAAAGAGATACGCCTGCCATTGCTTGATGATCACGGGGTTCACGTCGTTCGGCCCCAATAACTCAGTGAAATCATCTCCCGGAAGTTTGTCCGCGTTGATCACCGCGGCAAGGTAATCGCCGATCTTGGCGCGCAGACGTTCGGATAATTGATCGCACTTGGTCTGGAAGGTCGTGTTGAATTTTCCGACGCGCTTCTCGAGTTCCTTTTCGTAAGCCAGAGAGTTGGTCGAGCGCTCCGGC
>JAYUBJ010000612.1:0-3553 GCA_043740915.1 Verrucomicrobiota bacterium | reverse complement strand
CGCCCAAGCTCATAGCGCATTAGTTCGGCACCAGTGGTTCGTGGCGAACTCCGGCGGCGAAGCCGAGAGCGCGAGGGGGCGACCATGAATATCCCTGGAAGGCGACGCTTTGCCGGATTGGATGGTGGAGCCGACAGGAATCGAACCTGCGACCTTCTCATTGCGAACGAGACGCTCTACCAACTGAGCTACGACCCCGCACCAAAGGCGACCCAAAGTTCCAAACCCCCGCCGAAAAAGCAAGCCACATTCTTTTTCCTTTTGTTGATAACCGGAGTCTGCCAGAAGTATTTTACCATGAGCAAACCCACCGATGTCCGTTGCGTTGCCGCGACGCTCCATTTTCTGCCGGTCCACACCCGCATGCCAATCAAGTTCGGGCCGGAAACCGTGACGTACGTAACCTGTGCTCGCGCGCGCGTCACCGTGCGCGATGCGGGCGGCCGCGTTGCGGAGGGCTGGGGCGAGACGCCGTTGAGCGTGACGTGGGTCTGGCCCAGCCCCCTGACCTACGAGCAGCGCCACGAGCCGATGAAACAATTTTGCGCGCAACTGGCCCAAGCGTGGGCCGGTTTCGACGCCACGGGACATCCGCTCGAGATCGGACACGATTTCCTGGACCAGGTGCTGCCCGGATTGCTACAGACCTTCAACACTCAGCGCGGCCCCGGTGTTGAGCCCTTGCCCTGGCTGGCCGCGTTGTTGTGCTGCTCCGTGTTTGATCTCGCCGTGCATGATGCCTACGGGCAGTTGCATCAGCGGTCGGTCTATGAAACCTACGGCCCCGATTTTCTGAGCCGCACCCTGGCCGACTTTCTCACCCCGCTCGCGGGCGCGCCCGTCACCTTTGAAAAAAAATTCCCGCAAGACTTTTTCGTTTCGAGCCGTCCGGTGCAACTGCGCGCCTGGCATCTCATCGGTGGACTCGATCCACTCGATTCCTCCGAATTGACGGGCCAGGAACCCAACGACGGCTATCCCGTGTTGTTGGCGGACTGGATTCGCCGCGACGGACTAAAATGTTTGAAAGTCAAACTGCGCGGCACGGACACGGATTGGGATTATCAACGGCTGGTCAAATCCGGGAAAATCGCCCTGGCCGGCGACGTGGAATGGCTGACGGCGGATTTCAATTGCACGGTTAACGCCCCCGCCTATGTCAACGACATCCTCGACCGGCTGCGTGACGAACACCCGCGTTTGCATGGGATGATCCTCTACGTCGAACAACCGTTCCCTTATGAACTCGAACACCACCGCATCGATGTCCACAGCGTCTCGGCGCGCAAGCCGCTGTTTCTCGATGAAAGCGCGCACGACTGGCGGCAGGTGCGGCTCGGTCGCGAATTGGGCTGGTCCGGCGTGGCGTTGAAAACTTGCAAGACGCAGACTGGTGCGGTGTTGAGTTGCTGCTGGGCCAAGGCCCACGGCATGACGCTAATGGTGCAGGACTTGACCAATCCCATGCTCGCGCAAATCCCCCACGTCCTGCTGGCGGCACATGCCGGCACAATCATGGGCGTGGAAACCAACGCCATGCAATTCTACCCCGACGCCTCCGCACCGGAGGCGGTCGTGCATCCCGGCCTTTACCGGCGCCGTCAGGGCGTGGTGGATCTATCCACGGTGCGTGGCGCGGGTTTTGGTTATCGCGTGTCGGAAATCCACCGGGAATTGCCGCCGCCCGCCGCCGAGTTTGGCGACCCATGATTTTGGCCGGCCGCCGAAAAATCCGCTTGGATTGCAGTGACGGGGCGATGTAAAAACTACCCGCTCATGTTCTGGATGTTTAAAGCCTGCTGGAAAATTCCATTCTGGGTGGAACAGGCCACTGGCCTGTTCCGGCGGGCTACCCGCCCGCCGGGCTTCTCGGCGGCAAGTTGCCGCCGAAAACGGGCTGGTAGCCCGTGCCACCCATTTTTGAATCTGGTGTTGAGGATGAAATTTTCATTGTGCGCTGGTCAAGAACGCCGATCCGGGTTTACCCCCATCACTTGGGCGGCGGTGCTGCTCGTACTAGCCAGCACTTCCGGCTGTTCCATCCGCAAGTTTGCCATCAATAAACTTGGCGACGCACTCGCCCACAGCGGCACCACTCTCGCCAGCGACGATGATCCCGATTTCGTCAAGGGCGCGGTGCCTTTCAGCCTGAAGTTGATCGAGGGTTTGCTCTCCGAAACGCCCCGCCACAGCGGACTCTTGCTCGCGGCCGCCAGCGGTTTCACCCAATATTCCTACGCGTTCGTGGAGGCCGACGCCGACGAAATGGAAGAAAAGGACCTCGCCGCCGCCACCGCCTTGCGCGGGCGCGCCCGCAAACTCTATCTTCGCGCCCGCAATTACGGCTTGCGCGGCCTGGAGGTGAAACTTCCGGGCTTGGAAAAAGCGCTCCGCGCCAATCCACGGGCCGCCCTGCTCGCCACCGCCAAAGCCGACGTGCCGTTCCTTTATTGGACGGCGGCCGCCTGGGGTTCGGCGATCTCGCTGTCCAAAGACATTCCCGATTTGATCGCTGACCAACCGGTGGTCGAGGCCCTCATTGACCGTGCGCTGGCCTTGGATCCTGATTTTGGCGACGGCGCACTGCACTCATTTCTGATCACCTATGAACCATCCCGGCAGGGCGTCCAAGGCGACGCGAATGTGCGTTCCCGGGCGCATTTCGACCGGGCGATGGCCCTGACCAAGGGGGGACAAGCTGGACCGTTGGTGGCGCTCGCCGAAGCCGTTTCGGTCAAGACGCAAAACCTCGAGGAGTTCAAATCATTGCTCAATCGCGCACTTGCCATTAACGTGGATGACCAGCCCGAATGGCGGCTCGTAAATCTGGTCATGCAACGGCGCGCGCATTGGCTGCTGGGCCATGTTGAGGATTTGTTTTTGACGACCGAACCTGCGGCAGAGAAACCAAAATGAAAACCTTGCTGGTTCGATTTTTCTTTGGAGCCGGTCTGATAATTGGGTGGCACGGGCTACCAGCCCGTTTTCGGCGGCAACTTGCCGCCGAAAACCCCGGCCGACCAGTGGGCGGTTCCATCCCGCATTGGGTTGTCAAACAGGCTGTTCGAGGCCTCGCCACACTGGCCATGCTCGGTACGCTGTTGGCTCCTGTCGCACTGCGGGCTGCGGACGGGCCCACCAAAATTCGGCTCGCCACCCTGGCTCCTAAAGATAGTTCCTTCCATAAAAGCCTGCTGACGATGGGTGAGAAATGGCGCAAGACGACGGATGGCGCCGTCTCGCTCGTCCTTTTTACGGATGGCTCGCAAGGGGGCGAGGCGGACATGGTGCGGCGCATGCGCATCCACCAGCTCCAGGCGGCGTTGCTCACCGCGCCGGGCCTTTCCCAGATCGACGATTCCATCACGGGCCTGCAACTGATGCCGATGATGTTCCGCAGCCTCGACGAACTGGATTACGTGCGCGAGCACCTGCGACCCATGCTGGAGCGACGCTTTGCCGAAAAAGGCTTCGTGGTGCTTTTCCTCGGGGACGCCGGCTGGGTGCGGTTTTTCTCCAAAAAGCCGGCCACGGTGCCGGCGGACTTCAAGCG
>JAYUBJ010000611.1:0-3578 GCA_043740915.1 Verrucomicrobiota bacterium | reverse complement strand
GCGCGACGATTTTCAGCAGAATGAATTTCGGAACACCGCCCTTCGCATGAGCAGCCCGTCACCCGGCCATCTCGACAAATTCCGCGCCCTCCTGCCCGACGTGCTGGCCACCGCGCGCGCGGTGCGCGGTTTTCTCACCGAGAAGGAAATGAAGTTTCTCGCGATGGCCGCGGCCTTTCCCACGGCCGACGGCGCAATCCTCGAAATCGGCAGCTTCCTGGGCAAGTCCACCACCATTCTCGCGACCGCCGGCCCGCTCGCGCCCGGCACGCAGGTCGTGGCGGTGGACCCGCTCGACTACCGGCCGTCGTTCGATCCCAAGCGGGGCAAGGAAACGTGCGCCGATGATTTTCACGCGAACCTCCGCACCGCAAAGGTGGCGCACCTCGTCGAGTTCCACCAGATGCGCTCGCAGGAGCTCGCGCCGAAATGGCCGCGCGACCGCCGCATCCGCTTTCTGTGGATTGACGGAGATCACAGTTACGCCGGCGCGAAAGCCGACTTTGATTTGTTCTCCCCATTCCTCGCGGACGGCGCGATTGTCGCGTTGCATGACTGTTTTCATCACGATGTCGGCCCGATGCGCGTACTGGCCGAGGACATGCTGCTCTCGAAAAATTTCGGAGCGGCCGGCGCGAGCGGCTCGATTGGCTGGGCGCAATACCGATCGGATGCGAAAAACTGCGAGCCGTTTACCAAGGCCAAAATGCAATACTACACGCGCATCGCGCGGCTTATTCCCGCCGCCTACCTCGACCCCGTGGAGCACGGCACGAGCCGCGCCTTCTACAAGCTGCTTCGCTCGCGCATTCCGCACGGCGAAATGAACCCGGCGGACTGGGTGAAACAAGTCGCGCTCTGCGCCGCGCGCTGAACGGGCCGTTGCCGCCATCGGAATAGATCAGTGAACGAGCCAGCCTTTGCGTCATGAATGAAGCGCCCATCCGCTCCGGATCGCACCGCGTGACCAACGACGTGATCTACCAGTTGATCACGCGGTTGATCACGCGGAATTCGCACGTCGTGGATTTTGGCGCGGGCCACGGCCACATGAGCCAGCGCGTGGGCGGCTTTTTCGTGGAGCAGGGCAGCGATCCAGCCGCGCAGCTCACGCCGTGCGAGATTGTGCCGGAGGTTTTTCAGTATCCGGGGGCGATGTGCCGCAAGATTGGCAAGAACTCCGAGATTCCCGTCGCGGACAGCTCGCAGGATTTAATCTATGCCATCGAAGTGCTGGAACACGTCCCGCGCCCTTATGATTTTTTTCTGGAGGCGGCGGCCAAGCTGAAGCCAGGCGGGCATCTCATCTTCTCGGTGCCGAATGTATTGCACATGAAATCGCGGCTGCAATTTCTGTTCACGGGCTATGCGGACATGTTTGGACCGCCCTCGACCCAGGACAAGAACGCCGGGCGCATCTGCGGCCACATCATGCCGTTGAGCTATCCGTATTTCGTGTATGGCCTGCAACGCGCGGGCTTTCAGGGCGTGGAATTTCATGCCGATCGCTGGAAGCGCAGTGCCTTGATCTGGTCGATCCTGTTTTACCCGCTGCTCTGGTGGGGATCGGCGATGCACGATCGCGGCTTGAAACGGTACGACCCCGAGGTGTGGCGCGAGAACCAGCACCTCGTGTGGCGGGTCAACCAGTTGGATGTGCTGAGTTCGCGCAGTTGCATCGTGGTGGCGCAGCAGCCGGCTTGAACTTCCGTCCCTGATTTCTTTCGTTCCCAGGGTCGCCCCCATCGCGTGGCCGGCCATCCACCAACTCATCCGCAGGAAGATTGAAAATGGACGGTTGACGGCACAAAAGGTCCGGCGCAGAGTGCGAAAATGAATCTTCACGAAAAGCCATTCTTCGTTGTCCCGCGGCGTCCACCAACAAACTTTCCAGCATTTTTTGTCGGGGCAGGGTGCCTGCTCCTCGGATTGTGGGCGGCGCCGGCACAGACCGCCCCGATTCTGAAACACACGTTCGAGGAAAACGAGAATGGCTGGATCAGCGGCACGCCCACCGGAACGGTCTCCCTCACCCACGATGCCAAGAACGTCAAAGCAGGCAAGGGTGCGCTCCAGTTCGGCTACGGAGTGCGCAAAGGCGAACTGAACGTCTTGACCCTGCCGATCCCGGATGGTGCGCTTGCCAAGGCGAAAGCGCTCCGCTTCTGGATCAAAACCGACAAGGCCTCACCCATCGGGCTCAGCTTGAATGAAAAGGACGGTGGCCATTATTTTGCGGCGTTTTCCGTGCCCAAGGATAAGTGGCAGTTGGTAGAACTGGCGCCCGCCGATTTTGCGTTGGGAGAAGGGCCGAACGATCCCAAGGATCCGAACAACAAACTGGATATGGACAAGGTGGAGAGCGTGGGTCTGGTTGATGTGGCCCAGTTCTTTGCGAATCTGGAGGGTGATTTTGCCAAGCTCCTGAACATCGGTGAAGGGGCGCACACCCTCTACCTGGACGAGTTCACCATCACCGATGAGGTTCTCCCCAAGACCTACACCTCGGCGGATGGCGAAGTGCGCCTGGATACCTTCGCCCGACCGCAACTCGCCTGGATGGCGATCGGCGACGTCCAGGTGAGCCGCGTGGAGGGCAAGCCGCTGGAAGGCGCGGGCATGCAGGCGAAATACCATCAGTCCCCTTTGAAGGGCGGGGCGCCGGCTTCCATTGCCGGATTTGTCAAAGCGATCCCGGTCGGAATCCTGACCGGTGCCACCAAACTGATCTTCAGCGCCGCCTCCCTCAAGCCCGCCAAACTGATCGTGCAACTCGAGGAGAAAAGCGGGGGGAAATATAATACGACCATCGATCTTCCCGGCGGCCCGGATCGTGCCGAGTTCAGCGCGAGCCTGGCCGAACTCACGGCCGCGCAAGATTCCAAGGATGACAACGACAAGCTGGACTTGGATCAGGTCAAGCAATTGGTGATCATTGACGTCACCGGCTGGTTCGGAGGTGCGGATACCGACAATACGCTTTGGCTCAATAATTTTCGGGCCGTCAAATCCAAGTAGATTTCGGATAGTTGACGACCTGTTGAGAAAATTAGCCGCCGCATAAACGCACCCATGAAATACTTGTACGTCCTTTCACTGCTGGCCATGTCCCTGGCCATTCACGCGCAAGAACCGAAGCCGCTCCGCGCCGGCATCATCGGCCTCGATACCTCCCATGTCCTCGCGTTTGCCGGGACTTTGAACAAAGGCGCTAAAAACCCGGAGGACGCCGCCAAGATTGCGGGCGTGAAAATCGTGGCGGCTTATGCCCAAGGCAGCAAGGACATCGAGAGCAGCACCAAACGCGTCCCGGAATACACGGAGAAAATGAAGGCGCTCGGCGTGGAAATCGTGGACTCGATCGAGGAGCTCGTGAAGCGCGTGGATGTCATCTTCCTCGAATCCAACGATGGCCGGGTGCATTGGGAGCAACTCCAGCCAGTGCTGGCGGCGCGCAAGCCGGTGTTCATTGACAAGCCTATTGCCGGCAGCCTCGCGGATACCCTGCGCATTCTTGATGCCGCGAAGCAGGCGAAAGTGCCGCTCTTCTGCGCATCCTCGCTGCGCTTTGGCAAGAC
>JAYUBJ010000610.1:0-11499 GCA_043740915.1 Verrucomicrobiota bacterium | reverse complement strand
ATGACCCAGGCGAACCAGTTGATGCCGGTATGGCCCGCCGCGAGCCAGAGGACGGGATTCGTTTCGAGCCAATCCGCCCGCCGTCGGATGAGCGCGGTGACGGCTTTTGGTTTTGAAAAGAGATCATGCCGCGCCAGGGACGGCTGACGGGCGAGAACCGGTATGTCCTGCCAGACCCGCGGCAGCAGCCACGCCGCCAACACCAGGAAGGTCCAGCCGAGAGTTTGCGTGACCAGCAAACCCAGCCAGTAGCCGCTGGCGGGTGCGGAGTAATTTATTTCATAGGCGGCGAAAAAAGTTTTCGCCGGACTCAGCCAGCCTACGATTTCCGCGATACCGACCACACCCACCCACGCGCCGATGACAGAAGCGAGGGGAATGACCACGTTCAAGAGCAGGAGCAGAAAGAAAGTGTTACCCATCGCCCTGCGGTCGTCGCGGGCTAGGACCGAGACCAGCATGCCAAGGGAGAGCGAGAAAAACAGGGCGTTCACCAGCGCAAAGCTGGCCCGCCAGAATTCCCCCCCGGTCACCCCGCCCAGCAAAAGCGGAATCGCCATCACGGGAAAAATCGCGATCAGCCCGTAGAAGGCATTGAGGCCGCGCGCGAAGAATTTACCGAGCACGATGTCGTAGCCTTTGAGGTCGGTCAGGAAGAGCAGACCGAGCGTCCCCTCCCGTTTCTCCTCGCTCAAACAATCGGCTGTGGTGAACACCCCCGCGAACACGCAGACGAAGAGCGCGTAAATGCTCAAGGCGTAGAACAGTGGGACCCCCAGGCGCGTCGTGCGGTCGAACGACGAGAGCAACAGAAACACGCCGCTTACCCCCGTGACGAGCAGGGTGGAGAGCATGCGCAAGCGGTACGTGCTTTTGCGCCCGGCTGCCACGCGCAACTCGCGCTCCACGATGGGTAGGAAGGTCATCCGGTGAAAAGGGGAACAGGGCTCGGCATCGGACACCGCATGCTGGTCGACTTTAACCAAGGAACCAGAAACTCAAAACTGTTTTCTCACGGAGCGATGACGATCAAGCTGGCCAAGGGCGGGCAACGAGTTTAGACTTCCGCGCAGTCGTGAAAATTCTTGTCGTCACCAACCTTTACCCGCCCCATCACGCGGGGACATACGATTTCCGGTGCCAGTTGATCGTCGATGCGCTCGGACTGCGCGGGCATGAAGTGCGCGTGCTGACCTCCAATCATGGGTTGCAGAAGGAGCAGCGGGATCCCGAGGTGGAGCGGCGGCTGCTGTTGAACGGGGTGTACGGGCACGCGCGGCTCACGGGTTTTCAAGAGTTGCAGGCGCTGGAAACCCACAACCACCGGGTGTTGCGCGAGGCCCTCGCCGAATTCAAGCCGGACCTGATCCATGTCTGGAGCCTGTTCGGCCTTTCCAAATCCCTCATCTTTTCCTTGCGCCAATCGCAGTTGCCGGTGGTCTATGACATCGCCGATCACTGGCTCGCGAAGGAGTTGCTGAAGGATCCGTGGCTGCACTGGTGGAACCGCGGGCCGGCGCCGCTGGCCAGCAACCTCGCGCGGCTGTTCCTCGAGCTCACCGGCAAGCGGGACCAGTTGGATCTGGTGGCGCCGACGCGGCATACGAATGAATACAAGCGCCTGCCGGAACTTTACGACGCGCCGGAATCGCAGGTCATCGTGAAGTTGCAGGGCATGACGATCTTTCATTTCGAACGGCTCTATTTTTGCAGCCAGTCGATCAAGGATGTCACCGAGCAGGCCGGTTTGCAGGTCAGCCACGCCGAGGTGATTTATCCCGGCATTCCGTCGGACCAATATGTCGGCGAGGTGAAACCGCAGGCGTTGCCCGTGAGCAAGTTTCTCGTCGCCACCCGGCTGACTAAAGACAGCGGTGTCCTGACCGCGCTCAAGGCGTTTCAAATTGCGCGCGGGGACCACGGCCTGAAAGCGGTCTTGAACGTCTATGGCCGCGGCGATTCCGATTATATTGCGCAACTGCGCTCGTTCGTGGTCCAGAATGAGCTGCCGGTGGAGTTTCAGTCGGTGTCCAATCCAGTCAAGGACATGCCCGCCGTGTACCGCGCGCACGACGCGTTCCTGCACTCTTCGGAATGGGATGAACCGTTTGCGATTGCGCCGCTGGAGGCCATGGCCTGCGGCCTGCCCGTCATTGGCGCGCGGGCCGGCGGGGCGACGGAATTATTTCGCGATGGCGAGAATGCGTTGACCTACACGCCGGGCAATGCCGAAGAACTGGCGGCGCGGATGTTGGATCTATCCACGCAACCCGGGTTGCGGCAGCAGATCGCCCAGACCGCGCAAGCGGAGGTTTTGAGCAAGTTCAACGAGGCCGTGGTGACCGATCGGATCGAACATTATTTGGAGATGTCGCGGGCGAACTGGCTGCCGACCTGATTGCGCGTCAAGAAATCTGGTTGAAAACTGGCGGGACACACCGCAGATTTGTGCCATGCAATCTATTTTCACCGGGCCGGTATATGTGGTGCGCGACAACATCGACACCGATCAAATCATTCCCGCGCAGTATCTGAATCTCGTGCCCACCATTCCAGAGGAATACGAGAAGTTGGGGGCCTATGCGCTCTGCGGTTTGCCGGAATCGCTTTACCCGGCCCGCTTTGTGCAGGAAGGCCAGCTCGACAGCATCTATCCGATTGTGGTGGCCGGACGGAATTTCGGTTGTGGCAGTTCGCGGGAACACGCGCCCATCGCCATGGGTTCCGCCGCCAGCAAAATCGTGCTGGCGGAAAGCTTCGCGCGTATTTTTTTCCGCAACGCCGTCGCCACCGGCGAACTGTATCCCTGCGAATGCCTCGACCGTCTTTGCGATGTGTTGAAGACGGGCGACGTGGTATCGGTGGATCTGAACGCCGCGACCGTGACCGTCAAGGCCACCGGCAAGGTCTATTCCTTCAAGCCGCTGGGGGATGTCCGCCCGGTGGTGGACGCCGGTGGTTTGTTCAATTACGCCCGGCAAACCGGAATGATTCCGGCGCAGGCTTGAAATGACCTTGGGTGCTTAGTTCAACCCGTCGGTGGGTGGCAACAGCTTCGGCGCATGGCCGCCATCCAGCGGATTGGCCGAGAAGTGTTGCGATTCCAATTGCCCCAGCCAGCTTTCAATCAGCGCCAGCACCGAGGAAACATCCAACTGCTCATGGCGCGCGGGGTATTTTTCCAGATTGGCCCGGGCCAGTTTGAACAGCGCGGCGGACGGCCGCAGCCGTTTCTTTTGCAGATGCACGAACGCGCCCGCCAGTTGAATCAGCCCCTTGTAGAACGCGCCCTTCGGCCCGTGGCGATCGGCCAGCCAAAGTTCTTCCAGCACGTCATGCGCCTCGTAAAAAAGCGCCTGGTTGAAGCACGCGAAATAGCCGAGGTAATGCGCGTCCAGATTCTGGCCGCGGCAGGAGTCGATTAATGCCGCAATCTTCGCGCTCTTCTTGCTCACGACCTGAGCGTAGCGCAGTTCGCGGCCGCCGGGCAATGGGGTATGCAGCATTGGGTTCCAATTCCCACCGCCACCATTCGACACTCGACATTTTTTTTTGCCTTGGACACTCTCGCCGCATGGCGAAAACGGCACTTGGGCGGGGTCTGGGCGCGTTGTTGGGTGGAGTGACTTCCACTCTCAAACCCGCACCCATGCCCGCCGTCGAAACCGCCCCGGACTCCCGCGAGCGGGTCGAGCGCGTGCCGGTCGAGCGCATCCGCCCCTGCCCTTTCCAGCCGCGCAAAGATTTTCCGGCGGAAGCGATCCGTGAGCTGGCCGACTCCATCAAGGAGCAGGGCATCGTGCAGCCGCTGATTGTCCGCCCCAGCCCGAACGGCTACGAGTTGATCGCGGGCGAACGCCGCTGGCGCGCGGCCCAGTCGCTGGGTTTGGCCGATGTGCCCGTCATCGTGCGCTCGGCGGATGACCGCACCGTGCTGGAACTGGCGTTGATTGAAAACTTGCAGCGCGAAAATCTGAATGCGATTGAAGAAGCCCTGGGTTACGCGCAGCTCATCGAGCAATTCCAGTTACGGCAGGAGGAGGCCGCGGTCAAAGTGGGCAAGAGCCGGGCAGCCGTCGCCAACGCATTGCGCCTGCTCAAGCTGTCGCCGGAAATTCAACTGATGGTCCGCGACGGCCGGCTTTCGGTCGGCCACGCGAAAGTGATCCTCGGCCTGGAGGATCCGTCGAAACAAAAATTCGCCGCCGCCCGAGTTCTCCGAGAAGGATGGAGCGTCCGCCAGACCGAGGAGTTTATCGCGCGCTTGCAAAAGCAACCGGCGGACGCCGCAACATCCGCCGCCACCCCGCCGCGCGACATCCATGTCGCGGATCTGGAGCACAAGTTATTGGAACGCTTCGGCACCAAAGTCGCCCTGCGTTATCGCCAGGGCAAAGGCGCGGTGGAGATTCGTTTTTTCAGTGATGATGATCTTGAGCGCATCCTGCAAATCATCGGGATCAAACCGGACTGATTTTATGAAACCTGCCAGCACAAACAACACTCCTGAATTGCGCGAACAATGCGCCCTCAAGCTGCACGCGGCGGAAGCCCGCGCGCACAAACTCACGGTCTTCCTGGGACTGGATGGCTTCGTGGATGAGATTGTCCACGTGGTGGACAAGCGGGAAAACGCGGAATCGTTTGAGCCGATGAAGACCATCACCCGGCTGGCGGAGCGGCTCGCGGCGGCCGCCGGCAAGAGCACGAACCTGGAACTGGTCAATCAACGCGTCAAACTTGGCGGCAACGGGCCGATCATGGCCAACGCGCTCGCCGCATTCGGCGCCAAAGTCACGTATCTGGGCGCGCTCGGTTATCCCCACCTGCATCCCGTATTCGTCGATTTTGCCAAACGAGCGGAAGTGCATTCCATCGCTGAACCGGGGCACACCGACGCCCTGGAGTTTGAGGATGGAAAAATCATGCTGGGCAAATCGACTCAACTCAACGAGATCACCTGGCCCAACATCCAGGCGCGTTTTGGACGGCGCAAATTTGTTTCCCACTTCACCCAGGCCGACCTCGTGGGCTTCGTGAACTGGACGATGATTCCTTACATGAGCGATGTGTGGGAGTCGTTGCTCACTGAGATTTGCCCCGATCTGGCCGAACCGCGGCGCAAGATATTTTTCGACCTGGCCGACCCGGAGAAGCGGACTTCGAACGACATCGCGCGGGTGCTCGATCTCATTGTCCGGTTCGCCAAATATTTCGATGTGATTTTGGGACTCAACGAAAAGGAGGCCTACGAGCTGGGTAAAGTGCTGCGGCTGGCGCCCAAACCCCACACCGCCCTGGGTCTCGCGGGGCTGACCAGGGAAATCAGCCAGCGCCTGCCGGTGGACACGCTGGTCGTGCATCCGGTGGCCTATGCCGTGGCCGTGCACCAAGGCGTCGCGGACGTCATTGACGGCCCGTTGGTGGAGAAGCCGCTGATCACCACCGGCGCGGGCGATCATTTTAACTCCGGCTTTTGCCTGGGCAAATTGCTCGGCCTGGACAATGCCATGTGCGTCCTGACCGGTGTGACCACCAGCGGGTTCTACGTCCGCACCGCCAAGAGTCCGTCCATCGCCGATCTGGTCCACATGCTCCGTAACTGGCCGGCGAAATAAGCCTGGAATGATTTTGCCCATCGTCCAGTACGGCCATCCGGTGCTCCGAAAGAAAGGAGCGCGCATCGAGGCCGTCACGCCGGAAATCAAGAAACTCATCGCCGACATGTTCGACACCATGCACGACCGCCATGGCGTCGGCCTGGCGGCGCAACAAATCGGGCAGGCCTTGCAACTCACCGTCCTGGATGTCAGCGCGGTGACGGACCGTCCGTCCACGCTTGAAGTCGGTGGCCAGCCCGCCGACGTGAAGGATTTCATGCCGTTGGTGCTCATCAATCCCGAAGTCAAACCAGCAGCCGACCCGGTGGCCGGCCCGGAGGGATGCCTGAGCTTTCCGGAAATCTTTGCGGACATTTCCCGGCCCGAGTCGGTGGAGGTAACCGCGGTGAACGAGCACGGCAAACCTTTTTCATTCCGGTGCGGCGGCCTGCTGGCGCGCGCCGTGCAGCACGAAACCGATCATCTGCACGGCATCCTTTTCATCGACCGCATGTCCGCCGAGAAGAAGAAAGAGCTGAAACCGGAATTGGAGGATTTGCAGACCGAGACTAAGGCGGCGCTGAAGAAAAAAAGCTGAGCTTCGACTGGACAATTTACCGCCCAAAATTCAGCGTCTGGTGAAATGCTCGCAGCACGCATACTTTCATTGTGGCGTTATCTCTCGGCCACATTGTGGCGTGAGTTTTCGGCCAAGCCTACACGGTTTCAAATCATTTTGTTCGGTGGTGTGGTTCTCTTTCTCACTCCCTTTGCCAACAAATGTTTGGTAGAATTCCTGGGATTGCTGTCTGTCTTCTTCCTCCTAGTCGGTCTCATCAAAACAAAAGCGAATTGCTGGCTATTTTGGTGGATTGCGAATGTTCTGTGGAGCATTGCGTTGCTCAGCCCGATTGATATCGCCCTCAGATCGGGCCCCTCTGCTTCGATTAGATGGGTCTCGGTGACGTATGGGTATGGAACAGGCAATTCTATGTTTGTTCGAAGGCTGGAAGCAAGAGGGCAGGTCAGAAACCAAGACTTTGTGATTTATCATCCAGGCTATTTACTGGAGCCAGCCCATCGGGCCGTTCTCATTACGCTTCCGTCCAAGAGGTCAATTACTACCCCGGTGTACTCATTTCTGAAGGAACCAACTGGGACTAACGAATAGGTAGGGACCCGCTGCGGCGGGTCACCATTATTCCCGCGTCAGCGAGCGCAGCGATGCGAGCGGTTCGGTACGGCGAAGGCATGAGGTTCGTGGAGTCGAGTGGGCGAAGGAAACTTGCACGCGCTCGACGGCCGGGGATGCTCGCTGCGCTCGCGCCGACGGCGGCAGCAGATGGTGACGCGCGGCAATGCTTCCAAGCCAACTAATAGACCTTCCGCAAGTTGGACGGCAGGATGTTCAGCTCGGAGCGATACTTGGCCACGGTCCGCCGCGCGATGATGATTTCCTTTTGCGCCAGCAATTTGACGATCGCTTCGTCGGACAACGGGCCGGCCGGGTCCTCCTTCTTGACCATTTCGGCGATGATGTCCTTGACGCTGGTATTGGACATGTTGGCGCCGCTGGCGGTTTTGTAGCCCGAGGTGAAAAAGAATTTCATCTCGTACACGCCCTGCGGGGTCTCCATGTATTTGCCGGAAACCGCCCGGCTGACCGTGGTTTCATGGACCCCGACCACGGCCGCCACCTCCACCATGGTCAGCGGCTTCAAATGGGCGATTCCCTGTTCCAGAAAATCACGTTGCCGCTTCACGATTTCGTTGGCGATGTTCAAAATGGTCTGCTGCCGCTGGTGCAAACTTTTGATGAGAAATTTTCCCGCGCGGATTTTGTCGCGAATATACTCGCGGTCCTCCGACTTGGTGTTGGCGTCGGCCAGGAGATCCTTGTAGGTGTTGCTGATGCGCAGGTGCGGAATCTGGTCGTTGTTGTTGGTGACGATGAATTCGTCGCCCACGCGCTGCACAAAAACCTCGGGCGCGATATACTGCTGGTTATCTGGCAGAAACGCACGGCCGGGCCGGGGTTCCAGGTGGGCGATGCTCCCCGCCAGCGCCTGGGCCTCCTCCACCGTGACGCCGAGCGCGCGGGCGATCTCCGGGTAACGGCGTTTGCCCAGGGCTTGCATGTGGTCATGGACGATGCGATATTCGAGCGTCTCCTTTTTACCGGCCCGCTCAAGTTGCAACAGGAGGCACTCGCGCAAATCGCGGCAACCGACCCCCGGCGGCTGAAAGGTCTGGATTTCCCGCAACACCGCGCCGATTTGCTCCTCGGAAATGTTGGTCGCGAAGGCCAGTTCGACGACCGTCGCCTTGAGGTAACCATAATCGTCGATGTTGCCGATGATCATTTCCGCGGTCGGCAGCAGCTCCGGGGTCAAATCGGACTCGCGCAATTGCTCCATGAGAAATTCCTGGAGCGACGTTTGCGCCACCAACGAGTCAAACATGAACTGCCGCCGTTCCTCGTCCTCGGCGCTGTGGCGGGTCGAGAGATTCGTCTGGGCAAAATGGTCGCGCCATTCCTGATCGAGCTGGAGGAGTTGTTCAATTTCGCCGGCAAAGTCATCCACCGGATCCGGGTTCGGTTTTTCCGTGGCGGGGTCGAAGGTCACGTCCGCCGGCGGTTCGGTGGGATCGGCGGCTTCCGCCGCCTCATCTTTGGCCCCGTTCGCCTTGTCTTCCTGTTCCGTTTCCGTCTCGGCCACTTCCTCCAAAACCGGATTCTGCTCGAGCTCCTGCTCGACGAGCGCCTTCAATTCCAGCGACGGCGCCTGCAAGAGCGCGAGCGACTGCTGGAGCTGCGGCGCCAGCACCATCGACTGCGTCATTTTCTGCGACAAATACAAGCCTTGAGCCATTGCCATTAGCTTAATCTCGCCGGGATACCGGCTCAAGGGATAACTCAATTCAGCGCCGGATATTCCCGAACATTCTCCTCGCTATCCGGCCGCAGTTGAAGCAGGTTGCCGCCTCCCCTTCCGTCGCGAACGAAATTGTTTGCCGCCCATTCCGGCGCGCCCTAACTTCAGCGCATGGCCGTACAGTTCACCATTCTCGGCAGTGGCTCCGGCGGCAATTGCGCGTATCTGGAAACCGACGAGACCCGCCTGTTGATCGACGCCGGTTTCAGCGGGCGGCAAATCCGCCAACGGCTGGCGGGCATCAACCGCACCCCGGAAACGCTGGCGGGAATTCTCATCACGCACGAGCATTCCGACCATACGCAGGGTCTGGTTGCGCTGGCCGCCAAGTTGCAGGTTCCGCTCTATTGCAACCGGCTCACCAAGGAAGCGATCGAGGCCCAATTGCAAACCAAATTTAATTGCCGCATCTTTGCCACCGGCGCGTCGTTTGAAATCGGGGATATTACCGTGGACACGTTCAGTGTGCCGCACGATGCCCAGGATCCGGTGGGGTTTCTGTTGCGCACGGCGGCCGGCAACATCGGTTTTCTCACCGACCTCGGACATGCCACCAAGCTGGTGATTGAACGGGTCCGGCCCGCGAACATCCTGGTGTTGGAGGCGAACCATGACTTGAAGCTGTTGCAGGAGGACACCCGACGCCCCTGGAGCACCAAGCAGCGCATCCTCAGCCGGCACGGCCATCTGTCCAATGACGCGGCGGCGGAAGTGGCCGGGCAAATTGTCACCGCCGAGTTGAAGCAACTTTTTCTGGGCCACTTAAGCCGCGACTGCAACCGCCCGGAACTTGCGCGCCGCGCGGTCAGCGAACACCTGCAACAACTCGGCGCCCAGCACGTCCGCGTGGAATGCGCCGCGCAGGACATCCCCTGCCCCACCCTGACGCTGGCGTCCGTGGTCGGGAACCATGCGCCCGGCGAATTGTTCCCGCGCACGTTATGAAAATCAAATTGCTGTGTTCCCGGATACTTCGCGCCACGCTCTTGCTCGCCACACTGGTCTGCGGGCCACGCGCCCTCGAGGCGGACGAGAAGGCGCCCCCGGTCGCCGCCACTGTTGCGTCCCCGGTTCCGCCCCCGCCGCCAGGATTCAAATCGTCCGCCGAAGCCATTGCCGCGATCGCGTTGAAACAAGTCAAATTGATCGATCCCAAGTCCGGCCTGGCGGAAGGCGTCGAAGAACAAAAAGGCGTCGAGTATGGCAGGGGTGGCGAAGTGCCGTTATTGCTGGATCTTTATTTACCAAAGCCGCACACCAAGCCGGTGCCGGGGTTGATCTTCATCCACGGCGGCGCGTGGAGCGGTGGCTCGCGCGACATGTATCGCTACTACACGACCCGCTACGCCGCGCGCGGCTATGTGGCGGCGACCATATCGTATCGGTTATCGGGCGCGGCGCCGTTTCCGGCGGCGGTCGAGGATGCCAAATGCGCGGTGCGCTGGCTGCGCGCCAACGCCGCCAAATACAATGTGGATCCCGAGAAGATCGCGGTCATCGGCGGTTCCGCTGGTGGGCATTTGGCCATGATGGTCGGCTACTCGGCCGGCGTGGCGGCATTGGAAGGCAAAGGCGGACAGCCCCAAGCCAGCAGCCGCGTCCAAGCCGTCGTCAATTTTTACGGGGTGTACGACCTGACCACGCCGTTCGCCCGGAACGCCGGGGCGATCAAGAAATTCCTCGGCAACAAAACGTACGAGGACGCGCCGGAAATATTTGAAAGTGCGTCACCCGCAAAACACCTCTCCGCGAAAGCCCCGCCCACCTTGATCCTGCACGGCACCATCGATGACATCGTCCCGATTGCGCAATCCGATGCGTTGGCGGAAAAATTGAAGGCGTTGAAAATCCCGTTTACTTACGACCGGCTGGACGGCTGGCCGCATGCGATGGACGCGGCGGAAAGCGTCAACGCGCGCTGCCAGTTTTTCATGAACCAATTTTTCGACAAATTTCTGCCTTTGCCAAAGTAACTAGCGGGAGAATCCTCACCCGCGGGTTGCGCGGCACCGCGCGCGGCGTGGCCCCGGTTCATTTGCTCCCGGCTTCCAGCTTCTTCAGATATTTCAGCACGGCGTCCACTTGCGGCGGTTTGGCGGCTGCCGGGGCGGCTCCGCCCCCACCGCTGGCGGGCGTCGGCGTCGCGCCCGGAGGACCACCGGCACCGCCGGCTCCAGCACCGGCGCCCATCCCGCCCATGCCTTGCCGCGGCCGACCGGCATACTGGGTCGGCGTCAGCTTATCGTTATTGAGTGCCCGGACATCGGCCTTGTGGGCGATCAGGGTTTCGACCACCGCCATCTGCCCGGCCTCGGCCGCAAAATGCAGCGGTGTGTTTCCGGCGGTGTCCCGGACGTTCACATCCAGTTTGCGGTTCAGGAACAATTCCACGAGCTTCTCGTCCGTGCCCGCAGCCGCAAGATGCAGGAGCGTGGTGCCGTTTTCGTCCGTCCATTTCACGCTCGCCCCATGCTTGACCAACAACTCCACGACCGGGCCTCCCGATTTCGCGAGCGTGGCAAAGAGGATCGGAGTTTTGCCGAATGAATTCTTGGCATCGACTTCCGCCTGGTGGGCCAACAGCCATTCCACCACTTCCTGGTTTCCCTTTTGGGCGGCGACATGCAACAGGGTGTTCCCGAGGCTATCCTTGCCATTGGCGTCCGGTTTTTGCGCCAGTATTGATTTGATGATGGCCTGGTTGTTCATGCCAATCGCCCGGTAGAGCGGCGTTTGGTCCGAGGCATTTCGCGCATTGACTGACGCTTTTTTAGCGAGCAATAAGTCAACCATCGCCACGTTTCCCTTGGCCACGGCGTGATGCAAGGCGGTGTTTCCGGCCCGATCCGGCGTGTTAACCACGCGGGAACTCTGGTTCACCAAGATCTTGACCTTCTCCAGATCGTCCGCCCGGATCGCGTCGTGGAGTTCCTTGGGATCCGGAGGTTGGCAGCTGCAAACCA
>JAYUBJ010000609.1:0-3590 GCA_043740915.1 Verrucomicrobiota bacterium | reverse complement strand
TCCCCCCTCATCCTAACCTTCTCCCCCGGGGAGAAGGAACGGCGATAGCACATTTTCAGAAATGCGGATGGCTGTCCGGCAATACCAGCCGCACGATTATTCAAGGCGACGGTGAACGATTCTCCTTCTCCCCGGGGGAGAAGGCCGGGATGAGGGCGAGCGTTAGTCCAACCGAAGACCATGGGACTCAGGTTCCGGAAAAACCGAACTCTTTGAGGAAGTCCGCCGTGGGCGCTTCGATGCGGATATTTCTTTTCTGGAACGGGTCGGGATAAGCGAGCTTGATGGCCCGCAACGCCAGCCGTGCGCGGCCGCGGGTGCTCGCCCCTTTTTCCGGGCCGTAGAGCACGTCGCCAACCACCGGACAACCCGCGGCCAGCAAATGCAAACGGATTTGATGCGTCCGTCCGGTGAGCGGACGCGCTTCGATCAGCGTGGTTTTCGCGCCGGTTTTCAGCACGCGAAAAATCGTCTCCGCCTCCTTGCCATGCCGTTCATCGAGGCGCATCAAGCCCGGGGTGTTGTCATACGTCGCCAGTTTTAGTTGACAGGTCCACTGCGTTTCTTTCGGGGCGCCATGCACGACGGCAAGATAAGTCTTCTCCGTCCGGTGCGACTCGAACAGCTCGCTGCAAGCAGTCAATGCCCCCGGACTTTTCGCGAGCAACAAAACCCCCGTGGTCTCGGCATCAAGTCGGTGAACGTAACGCAGGAATTTCAGGTTGCGCGAGCGCGCCCAAAAATCTCCGGCTTGGAGCGAGGATTGCAGCGCCAGGTGCAGGTTGCGCCCGGTCTGGGTCCACGAATCCGGCGCCAGCATCCAGCCCGCCGGCTTGTCGATGGCCATAACCGCCCGGTCTTCGTAGAGAATGGGGATGCACGTGCCCTCCGGCAGCTCGATGATTATGGGCTTGGCCACAGGCTTGATTTAGGGAAACAAGCCCCGAATTTTCTTCGCGTCGCGCACCCGGCTCACGCCCAGACTCAGGGCCGCCAGCCGCATGGAGAGTTTCTGTTTGCGGCTCAAGCTCAGGGTCTGTGTGAACGCGCCTTCCAGAATACGGAATAGTTTGTCCACCACTTCGGTCTCCGTCCAAAAGAAACTCTGCAGATCCTGCACCCATTCGAAATAGGAAACGATCACCCCGCCGGAATTGCAAAGAATGTCCGGGATGACAAATATTTCCGGCCGCTGATCAATGATCACATCGGCGTCCGGCGTGACCGGCCCATTGGCGGCTTCGGCCAAAATGCGGCATTGGATTTTGCCGGCGTTGACTTCGGTGATCTGCCGTTCCAGCGCCGCCGGCACCAAAATATCGCACGGCGTCAGCAGCAACTGCTCGTTCGTGATCGGTTCGCCGCCGGAAAAACCAACCACGGTGCGGGCTTGGGCGGCGTGGGCTTCCAGCTTCCACAAGTTCAGGCCGCCCGGGTTGAACACCCCGCCATGCGCATCGCTGACGGCGATGATCTTGACGCCATATTTCGCGAGGGACAGGGCGGCGACGGAACCGACATTGCCAAAACCCTGCACCACCGCCGTGGCTTTGTTTGCCTCCAACCCGATCACATCCATCGCACGATTGACGAGATAGCCGACGCCGCGTCCGGTCGCCTCGCGCCGGCCCACGGAGCCACCGATGGTCACCGGTTTGCCCGTGACGATGCTGGGCACCGAGTAGCCGGCGTGCGCCGAGTAGGTGTCCATCATCCACGCCATGGTCTGTTCATTGGTGCCGACATCGGGTGCCATGACGTCGATTTGCGGCCCGATGAACGGGATCATTTCCTGGGTGTAGCGCCGCGTGAGCCGCTCGAGTTCCGCCACCGACATTTTGTGCGGGTCGCACGCGATGCCGCCCTTCGCGCCGCCATACGGCAGGCCGGTGAGCGCGCATTTCCAACTCATCCACATCGCCAGCGCGGCGACCTCGCCGAGCGTCACGTCCGGATGATAACGCAGGCCGCCCTTGGTGGGTCCGAGTGTCAGATGATGCTGGACCCGATAGCCGGTCAGCACTTCCGTGGCGCCGTTGTCGCGATGAATCGGCAGCGCGACCGTCATCGAACGCTTGGGAAATTTGAGCCGCGCGCGGTCGTCTTCGGGAATTTGCAGATGGTCCGCCACCAGATCGAACTGGCGGCAGGCCATGTTGAACGTGGGATGATCATAGACTTGCACGGCGACAGCCTAGCGAGGGCGTCGAGATTTGTGAACAGCGAATAGAGGCGGCCAGCCGCAAGGGTGGAACGGGCAACCTGCCCGTTCCGAGCGGCAACTTGCCGCTCGGAATGAGGGCGAGGTTGAACTCGCAAGGGAGTGTCCGGCTTGGCCGATGCGCCCGCCATTCCGTCGGGCTGGTAGCCCAACGGAACGGGCTGGTAGCCCGTGCCACCCCTGCCCAAAACTATTCACTATTCACTATTCACTCCGCAACCGGTAGATTGCACGGGATGTCCGACACGTTGACCGTCAATGAGATTTACCTGAGCTTGCAGGGCGAGAGCACCTTTGCCGGACTGCCGTGCGTGTTTGTCCGCCTCACCGCCTGCAATTTGCGCTGCTCCTACTGCGACACCGCCTACGCCTTCACCGAGGGCCGGAAGTTGTCGTTGACGGATATCCGGGCGCAGATTTCATCTCTGGCAAATAAGTTCCATGGCTCGGTGGGCGCGCATCGTTTGCCGCTCGTGGAACTCACGGGCGGTGAACCGTTGCTCCAACCGAACTCGGTGCCGTTGATGAAATCGCTCTGCGACGACGGCTTCACCGTGTTGTTGGAAACCAGCGGCGCGCTTGACCTCGCGCCCGTGGACCCGCGCGTGCGGCGGATCATGGATTTGAAATGCCCCAGCAGCGGCGAAGGCGCGCGGAATCGCTGGGACAACCTCGCGCACTTACAGGCCACGGACGAAATCAAATTTGTCATCGGCACCGTGGAGGATTACGAGTGGGCGAAGCACCAGATGGCTGAACACAAACTCGCGGCCATCTGTCCCCTGCTCTTTTCGTGGGTCGCGCCGCTCGCGCCCCACCAGCAAGACAAGTCGCTGAAGCCAGTGCCGCCCGGCCAGACCCCGCTCACGCGCCTCGAACTCGTGGAGCGCATCATGGCCGACGCGTTGCCCGTCCGTTTCCAACTCCAAATGCACAAAGTCATCTGGCCGCCCGAACAGCGAGGAGTTTGAGTGAACCGCACCGCAAAAGTCCTCCAACAACTCCGCGCCTACGAGTCGCGCAATGTCACCTTCATGGAACCCGACGGCTCGTGGCCGGTCGTTTGGGATCGCGCCCAAGGCGTTCATGTCTGGGATGCGGACGGAAATAAATACCTCGACCTGACGGCAGCCTTTGGCGTCGCGGCCGCGGGCCACGCCAATCCGCGCGTGGTGAAGGCCGGCCAGCGGCAAATGGCGAAACTGTTGCACGCAATGGGGGACGTGCATCCCCATGCGCTCAAGGCGGAATTGGCGCGGGAGTTGAGCCGCGTCACTTTCGAGCGATGGACCCGGCCAAGGTTCGAAGTTCAAAGTTCAAAGTTCAAAGTTCGAGCATCGACCGCGAAGACCATCTTTTGCAATTCCGG
>JAYUBJ010000608.1:0-3591 GCA_043740915.1 Verrucomicrobiota bacterium | reverse complement strand
TCAAGGACCGCGCGATCATGGATTATGATCCGCATACGGTGCTGGAAGGGATGGCCCTCGCGGGCTACGCGACCGGTGCGCCGCGCGGTTTCATCTATCTGCGCTTCGAGTATCCGGAGACATTCCGCATCCTTGAGCGGGCGCTGGCCGAGGCGGAGGCGGCGGGTTTGCTCGGCGGAAAAATCCTGGGAAGCGCGTTCAGTTTCAAAATCCATCTGCGCCGCGGCGCGGGTGCTTATATCTGCGGCGAGGAAGGCTCGCTCCTCAACAGTCTCGAAGGCAAACATCCGTTCCCGCGCAACAAACCGCCGTTTCCCGTAACGCATGGTTTCGAAAATCTTCCCACCGCGGTCAACAACGTCGAGACCCTGGCTTCGGTGCCACACATTCTTCGGCAGGGCGCGGCGTGGTATCGCGAGTTGGGCCGTAATGGTCACGCCGGCACGAAGCTCATAAGCTTGTCCGGCGACATCCAGCGCCCCGGCAATTACGAGGTGCCCATCGGCCTGCCCTTGAAAACGCTGCTCTACGATTGGGCGGGTGGGCCGCCGGCGGGGCGGACAATTCAAGCGGTGACGATGGCCGGACTCAGCGGCGGCTTCCTCGCGGGCGAGGCGTTGGACGTGACCCTCGACGAACCGAGCATCCGCAGCAAAGGCTCCTTCCTGGGCGCGGGCGGAATCATTGTGTTCGACGACCGCCGCGACATGGTGGCCGCCGCGCACGACGCGATGGAATTTTTTGCACACGAATCCTGCGGAAAATGTTTCCCCTGCCGCATCGGCACGCAGCGGTTGACCGAGCGACTGGCGGGCGATGCGGGACCGCGCGAGTTAGGCGCGTGGACGGAGGAAGTTCGCGACATTGGCGCCGTGATGCGCGCGACCAGCGCCTGCGGTCTCGGCATGGCCGCACCCTGCGTCACGGATAGTCTGATGAAATATTTCCCGGACCAGGTGGAGAAGCATCTCGGCACCTCCTCTCCGCATCGAACGGGGACTTGAACCCGCTGGCGTGGTTGTGTTCCACGCCAGCGAATGGTCATCGTTTGTCACCGGCCAGAACCTGCACGTGAAGAGCCGGATGTTCGACGACAGGTGGTGGCTTGTTCCGGTCGCCCAGAAACTTGTCGGACGCCTTCGCATCTCTTGCGAGAAATTCAGGATTCGGGGTTGGTAATTTGTGAGGATTCGCACTGTTAACCGGAAACGTCAGTGGAGCCATCTTGGAAAACAGTAGGGTGTGGTCAAACGGATACGACCTTTGGCGGATGGGAACGAATTACCAGGCGCTCGGGACGGACTCTCTGCATCGGTTTCACATTCGCGCCAACCCGCGTGCTTCGCGGGCAAAATCCGCAGTTAGCACCGGCCCTAACTTTCGATGACGTTGAATTCCACCGGCTCGACACTGACGCCGAGACTCTCCAGCCACTGGATGGCTCGTCTGACAACGGCACGCTCGCCTTCCAACTCCAGGCACACGATGCCGATTTCATCCGTCACGCTGGCCTGGCGCACGTTCGTGACCAATTTGAACTTGTGGCTCAACTCCCAGATCACCGGCGTGGTGATCAACTTCGGCGGATACATCAACCACAACCGGGTTTGTTGCGGGCTCGCGTCGGTAACCAGCTTGGAGCTTTTGGCTGCAGGAGTTTTTTTTGAGGGGCGCGCCATGGGCATTCCCAATTTTAGATCAATAGTCTGAACCGGGCTAGCCGCCGGCAATCGCGGGGATGATGCTGACTTCGTCGCCATCCTTGAGCGGTGTCTGCTGGTTTTGCAGGAAGCGAATGTCCTCCTCGTTCACGTACACATTTACGAATCGACGAACCTCGCCCTTCTCGTCTACCAGACGTTCCTTGATGCCGGGATAGCGGCCCTGCAATTCCGCGATGGCGGCGCCGACCGTCGTCGCGGTCACTTGCACGACGTCTTCGTCATTCGTCAATTTGCGCAGGGGAGTGGGGATTCTTACGTTGGTTGGCATAAATTCAAACAGTGGCGGCAAATTTATTTTCGTTCTCGAGCAGCGCTTCAAATTCGCGCAGGCTGGGCTTGATTTCCCGCGTATGGCCGACGTGTCCGGCCACGGCGTCCAGTGTCTTCAACCCGTTGCCGGTGACGCAAAGCACCACGGAATCATCGGCCGGAATCTTGCCCGAGGCAATGAGTTTCTTGGCCACGCCGACGGTGACACCGCCCGCAGTTTCAGCAAAAATGCCCTCGCATTCGGCCAGCAGCCGGATGCCTTCACGGATTTCGTCGTCGGTGACATCCTCGCCGTGCCCGCCGGTTTCCTTCATCACCCTGAGCGCGTAAAAACCATCGGCTGGCGTGCCAATGGCCAGCGATTTGGCAATGGTGTTCGGTTTGACGGGCTTGAAGAAATCCAGCCCGGCCTTCTGTGCCGTGGTGATGGGCGAACAACCGGTGGCTTGCGCCCCGTGGATTTTGTGCGGTGCCTCGGCCACCAGGCCGAGCTTGGTAAATTCCTGGAAGCTCTTTTGAATTTTTGTCAGCAACGAACCCGAAGCCATGCAGACGACCGTGTGCTGCGGAATCCGCCAGCCCAGTTGTTCGATGATTTCAAAGCCCATGCTCTTGGAGCCTTCGGCGTAATACGGGCGCATGTTCACGTTCACGAACGCCCAGCCAAATTTTCCGGCAATCTCCGCGCAGAGACGGTTCACCTCGTCGTAATGGCCCTTGATGCCGATGACCGTCGCGCCATAGACGAGTGAGTTGACGATCTTTCCCTGTTCCAAATCCGACGGGATGAACACGTACGCCTTCAGCCCGGCGGCGGCGGCATTGGCGGCGACGGAGTTGGCGAGATTGCCCGTGGAAGCGCAGGCCACGACCTCAAAGCCCAACTCACGCGCCCGGCTCAGCGCCACGCTGACCACGCGGTCCTTGAACGAGAGCGTCGGGTAATTCACCGTGTCGTTCTTGACCCAGAGCTCGCGCACGCCGAGCCGTTTGGCCAGGCGATCCGCCTTGACGAGCGGCGTGTAACCGGTCTGGAACCCGACCGTCGGCTCGCCGGCCACCGGCAGAAGTTCACGGTAACGCCACATCGTTTGTGGGCGCGACTGGATCGCAGCGCGAGTCAAAGTTTTCTTGATGCGTTCGTAGTCATAGACGACTTCGAGCGGGCCGAAATCAAATTCGCAGACATGGGTCGCCGCGAGCGGGTATTCCCGCCCGCACTCGCGGCACTTGAGCGCCTTCATGAACCCGGTGTTCTTTTCCATAAATATTTCTTTGTAGCGGCGGTCTGTGACCGTCGAATCTGCCTGCTCCAGGGCAATAAAAAACCCCTGCTCATCGGGATGAGAAGAGGTCTGAAAATTCTGCGCACTCTTCTCATCTTTTCCCAAGCCATGCGGCTTGAGCTGGAATTGGCACCTGGTCACTGAAGATCGCGCTTCAATCGGTTGCCGTGGTGTCATCGGGCCAGTCCCTCAACCACTCTGAATGAGATTCGTTTCATCAACGAATGCGGATAGATTGATTAGTGAGTCAAAAATGTCAACGGGTTTTTTGGAAGTGTGCGTTTGCGGGGCGCAGTTCCGTTTCTTGCAGG
>JAYUBJ010000607.1:0-3599 GCA_043740915.1 Verrucomicrobiota bacterium | reverse complement strand
TGCCGCCCTTGAAATACAGCGCGTACTGCCGGCCCGGCTCGGCGAGCGCGCTGACCCGCGCGTCCGCTGCCACTCCCGACTTGATGAAGGATTTGTCCGGCTTCATCCGCACAAAATCGAAGCCGTGCATAAAGTCCCGGAGCACCTTCATCTGCTGGCGGAAGGTGGGATTGCCGCCGCCGGGCTGTTTCGCCGGGTAAACAAACGTGCCGTCCTCGTGGCCGACGGTGAACGAATAGTCGAGGTTGTTGTAAAGCCCGCCGCCGGCGAGCAGGAACTCCCACGCCTCCATCCGGTAATGCGTGTCGTTGGTGCCCTTGAAGCCGGTTTCGTTGTCGCCGATGACTTTGTTCAACGCGAAGTTCATCGCAACCGTGTCCGGCGGCGAAGCGTAATGAAAGTTAAACACGGCCACGAACGGATCCGGATTCTCGATTCGTTTTTGCCCGTTGGCAATGTTCTGCGTGATGAGATGCATCGGCTTGAACGAACCCTCCGTTTCTCCAATCTGGCTCGCAATCTGGTGCTGCCATTCCATCGTCACCCCCCCCAAATAAGGCTCGTTGCAAATCTCATACATCACATTGTCGTACCCGCGCAACTCGGTGACAATTTTGGCCACCAGCGCCTTGTGCACTTCCAGAAGACCACCGTCCCGCCCAGGCGTGTACACATTCGTGCGGACGACGCTGCCAAGTCCGTTGATGTTGTTCGCGACGTTCATCGGACTGAGTTTCCACATATCGTCCTCGTAGAACGGACAGAAAAGGGTGAACTCCACCACGACCCCGCGCTTCCGCGCCTGCGCCACGAAATCCTTCAGGCGGCGAAAATAGGCGGCGTCCCATTTCGTCAGGTCAAACTTGTTCCCGCCATTCGCGTAACCCGGCGTGCCGCTCCGCGTCCATGGACAAAGGAACCGGCCCGGCGCGGGCGCGAGCGTGTTGCGCGCAATGTTGAAGGCGGTCGGGTTCTCGCAATAAGCGCCGCTGAACGTGCGCGTGAGGTTCAGCCCGTCCTGCGCCAGCGTGTCGAGATACTTTCGGTAATCGAAGTCGGCGTTGAGCACCGCGCCGTAATGCTCGGCCGAGGTGATGAGAACCGTCGGCTGGCCGCGCCAGAGGAAGTAGTGCGGATTTTGCGGATGCAGGGAAATGGGAGAAGCGGCGAATGAATTTCCGGCGAAACAATAGCCCCAGGCCAATAGCGCGAAATGAAGTAGCGGCAGGAATCTCATTTCTCTTGGATAACAGTTTTGCGGATTCAAAACAACCGTGACTGTTGCATGCATGAAGTCGCACCCGACTGCCAATCCAGCGACTAAGTTTCGAGCAGCCTGGAGGGCTGCTACTTGAAAAGCCATGGGTGAAACCCATGGTCCTCGAACCAATATCTTCCGACCCTGAAAGGGGCGAACTGGAACCCAAACCAAGGCTTCGAATTAGGTGCAACCCCACAATCGTGCTACTGTTCTGGCGTGCCAAGTCACCCAGCCACCATCTTGTTGCAAGCAGTTGTTCCGTTTCCCATACACGACCCCGAGCACTACGAGCATTTGAAGGTTTCTTCCCCGCAAGTTCTCGTGTGCTTACTTGTGTTAGGACTTGTCCTCGCCTGGTATTTCAAACGCCGGCGGTAGATTCGGCGTCGAGCCCAAACCGGGGGACATCGAAAGTGGAGGGCGAGTCTGGAAACCCGTGCCTCCATCCGGCCCCGGGTTTCTGGCGGGACGCCCGAAACAACCCGCGCGACGCGGGTGCTACCCGCCGCCAACTCCTCCGCCGCCCGCCGGCAGAATCCTCAACCAGGCTCCAAGTCGGCCGTGAAGGACTTGCAAAGATCGATGAAGGTTTCCTCCTGCAAGCTCAGCCGCCGGCCGCGCCAGAGCAGGACGCCCCAGTTCCGTTTGAGCTTGCGCCGGCCCAGCGGGAGCGCGACGAGGGTCTGCTCCGCCAACTCCTTTTGCGCGATCCAGGACGCCAGCACACTCACACCCAATCCCAGCTTGGCCAGTTCCTTGATGGCTTCCATGCTGCCCAGATCCATGACGGTGTTGAGGACCATGCCCTCGTGGCGAAAGTAATCTTCGATCAGGCGCGTGGTGTAGCTGCCTTTGTTGTAGAGAATGTAATTCTGCTTGGGAATCTCCTCGCGCTTCACCTGCCCCGCCTGGGCCCACGGGTGCATGGGGCCAACCAGAAATGCCAGTTCATCGGTGAACAGGGGGCGGAATTCAAACTGATCTTCATGCTTTGGTTCGAGGGTGATGGCCAGATCAACCCGGTTCGTCCGCAGCAGCTCCATCGCTTCCTGAGTGTCCTCAGGTTCGATGGTGATGAGGCTCTTGGGAAAGCTTTCCTTAAACTCCCGCAGCACCGGCGGCAGAATGTATTGGCACGCGGTGGTGCTGGCGCCAATGCGCAAGCGCGTCTGCCCCCACTTGCCCAGATGCTCGAGCGCCGTCCGCGCCGTCGCCATCTCCAATAAAATCTTATTGGTGTGATGCAGCAACTGTTCCCCGGCCTGGGTGAGGGAAATTTTTTTACCCACCTTGTCCAAAAGACGACAGCCCGCGTCGCGCTCCAACGCTTTCATCGAATGGCTCACGGCCGATTGCGACAAATGCAGTTGCTTGGCCGCGAGGGTAAAACTACCCGTGCGGGCCAGCGTCGAGAACGCGCGCAGTTGCCGACTGTCGAGTGGCAGGCTCAAGGATGAATTCCGTTCATAGTTACCATGCGACCCTCCAAAGCAATCGTCAGGCCAGAGCAGCGCAGAATATCCGCGAGTTGCGACCCTGCGCAATTCAGCCAGACCGATCTGGCCAAAATACACCACCCGCCCAATTGTCAGGCTGGGCCGGCACCAGCAAAATCAAACGAGACACCGAGCCTCCGCCCAGTCCGTACCACAATCACCACTCGATCCCAATCCGCGAACCTCGAGCGCTCCCCCGGCGCAGCACCCGCCCGACCAGCTCCATGAATGCCCCTCATCACCGCCATGAACAGTTTGTCAGCCACGCACGAGCGGCTGGCATCGGCCTGGCTAAGCCCATGCTGACGCGGAACGAAGGCGTCAACGAACGACGTGGAAAAAAACCATACCCTTGGCCGGAGGATCTCGCTCAAACCCTTGCGGGTTGGGTTTGTGCCCCTAACGGATTGCGCGCCGCTGGTCATGGCCCAGGAACTGGGACTATTCGACAAATACGGCCTGGCGGTGACGTTAAGCCGCGAACTCGGATGGGCCACGGTGCGCGACAAGATTATTTACGGCGAACTCGACGCCGCGCATGCGCTGGCCGCGATGCCTTTTGCCGGAACGCTCGGTTTGGGTTCCCTGAAGTGTGACTATCTCGCCGGCCTCGTTTTGAATTTGAACGGCAACGCCATCACTCTTTCCCGCGACCTGTGGACGCGCGGCGTGCGGGACGCCAAAACGTTGCGCGACGAAATCGACCGTGGGCACGGCAAGAAGATTTACACCTTCGGCGTGGTGTTCCCCTATTCCTCGCACAACCTTCTGCTGCGCCAATGGCTGGCGAGCGGCGGCATTGATTCCGACCGCGATGTCCGCATCGTCATTGTGCCGGCACC
>JAYUBJ010000606.1:0-3601 GCA_043740915.1 Verrucomicrobiota bacterium | reverse complement strand
ACGGCATCGGCGGGCACGGGCGCGTTCGTCGCCAGGTTGTTTTGGGCGCGATAATCGGCGAGATTTTGCGCGATGGAATCGAGGAGTTTCTTCGACGTCGGCCCGAGGTTGCTGCCGCCCGAACTGGACGCATCGTAGCCGGTGCCCGCGGCGGAGGGGCGGGAATGGAAATACTTGTCCGCCGCGAACTGCTGGCCGAGCAGGCGCGAACCGCGCACCACTCCGGCCGGGTCCACGATGAGACTGCCGTTGGCCTGGTCCGGAAAGGCGAGTTGCGCGATGCCGAAGACGACCAGCGGATAGAGGCCGCAGCAGACGACCGCGAGGATGAGGGTCGCCATCACGGCGCCGCGGATTTCAGAAATGAGGTCTTTCATAGGCTTACACGAGTTTCAGAGTGGTGATGATAATGTCGATGGCCTTGATGCCAATGAACGGAATGATGACGCCGCCGACTCCGTAGATCAGCAGGTTGCGCTGCAAAATGGCCAGGGCGCCGATGGGTTTGTAGGCCACGCCCCGCAGCGCGAGCGGGATGAGCGCGATGATGATGAGCGCATTGAAAATGATGGCGCTGAGGATGGCGCTCTGCGGCGAGGCCAGGCCCATGATGTTCAGCGGCGCGATGGCCGGAAACGTCGCCATGAGCATCGCCGGGATGATGGCAAAGTATTTGGCCACGTCGTTGGCGATGCTGAACGTGGTCAACGAACCGCGGGTCATCAGGAGCTGTTTCCCGATCTCCACGATTTCGATCAGCTTGGTGGGGTTGCTGTCCAGGTCGACCATGTTGCCGGCTTCGCGCGCGGCCTGGGTGCCGGTGTTCATCGCCACGCCCACGTCGGCTTGCGCGAGCGCGGGGGCGTCGTTCGTGCCATCGCCGGTCATGGCGACGAGGTGGCCCGACGCCTGTTCGGAGCGGATGCGCGCGAGTTTTTGCTCGGGCGTGGCCTGGGCCATGAAGTCATCAACGCCGGCCTCGGCGGCAATGGCGGCGGCGGTGAGTTGGTTGTCACCGGTAATCATCACGGTGCGGATCCCCATTTTTCGGAGTTGCGCAAATCGTTCCTTGATGCCGCCTTTCACCACGTCCTTGAGGTGCACCACGCCGAGGATTTCCTTCCCTTCGACCACCACGAGCGGGGTGCCGCCCGAGCGCGAAACGTCGTCCACGCTTTGGGTCATGGCCGGCGGGAACTGACCACCCAACCTGTCCACGTAAACGCGGATCGACTCCGCCGCGCCCTTGCGAATGATGCGCGCGGGCAGGCCGTCCTTGGGCGGAAAATCCACGCCGCTCATGCGCGTTTGCGCGCTGAACGGGACGAATTTTGCATGTGTCTGCAATACCTCGCGTCCGCGCAAGGCAAACTGTTCCTTCGCCAGCACGACGATGCTGCGGCCCTCGGGCGTCTCGTCGGCCAGGGACGCGAGTTGCGCGGCGTCGGCGAGGCGCTCGGGCTTCACGCCGGGCGCGGGCAGGAACTCCGTGGCCATGCGGTTGCCGAGCGTGATGGTCCCGGTCTTGTCGAGCAACAGCACGTCCACGTCGCCGGCGGCCTCGACCGCCCGGCCGCTCGTCGCCATGACATTGCGGCGGATCAACCGGTCAATGCCGCTGATGCCGATGGCGCTCAACAGCCCGCCGATGGTGGTGGGAATCAAACACACCAACAGGGCGATCAGCACCGGCACGGAGAAATCCGTCGCCGAGTAAATGCCGAACGGTTTCAGCGTCACGCACACCAGCAGGAAAATGAGGGTGAGCGCCGACAGCAGAATCGTGAGCGCGATTTCATTCGGTGTCTTCTGGCGTTTCGCCCCCTCGACCATGGCAATCATTCGGTCGAGGAAACCATGGCCCTTTTCCATTGTGACCCGGATGACGATGCGGTCGCTGATGACGCGCGTGCCGCCGGTGACGGCGCTGCGGTCGCCGCCGCTCTCGCGGATGACCGGTGCGGATTCGCCAGTGATGGCCGCCTCATCCACGGTGGCGATGCCTTCGATGACTTCACCATCGGCGGGAATCACGTCGCCCGCTTCGCACACGACGAGGTCGCCCTTCTGGAGTGCCGGCGCGGGCACCTTTTCCTCGCGCCCGTTTTTGAGCAGCCGGGCGAGGGTGTCCGTGCGCGCCTTGCGGAGGCTGTCGGCCTGGGCCTTGCCGCGCCCCTCGGCCACCGCCTCGGCGAAGTTCGCAAAGAGGACGGTGAACCAGAGCCACACGGCGAGCTGCGCGATGAAGCCGCGGTCGGCGCTGGCCGTGAAGATGCCAGCCGTGGTGAGCACCGCGCCGACGAGCGTCACGAACATGACGGGGTTCTTCACCATCAGGCGCGGGTCGAGCTTCTTGAACGACTCGCCCATCGCTGGGCGGACGATGTTCCAGTCGAAGAGAGAGGGAGCTTGGTGGGTCATAAAATTTCCAGGGTTCAGAACAGTTTTCCCGGCGCCGCGAGGAAGTGTTCCACAATCGGGCCGAGCGCGAGCACCGGGAGAAAGTTCAGCGCGCCGATGAGCAGCACCGTGGCAATGAGCAGCACGATGAAGGTGAAGCCGGAAACCGGGAAGGTGCCGACGCTGGGCGGGGCGATCTTTTTCAAGCCCAGGGAACCGGCGAGCGCCATGATGGGCACGATCATAAGGAAGCGGCCCACGAGCATGGCGAGGCCGAGGGTGGTGTTATACCAGGGCGTGTTCGCGGTGAGGCCGGCGAAAGCGCTGCCGTTGTTGCCCGTGGCCGAAGTGAAGGCGTAGAGAATTTCGCTGAGGCCGTGCGGGCCCTGGTTGTTGAGGCCGGCCTTGCCCCACTCGCTCACCGCCCCCCACGCCGAGAAGCCGAGGATCGAGACACACAGCACCAGCAACGCGAGCATCGCCATCTTCACTTCATAGGCCTGGATCTTTTTGCCGAGATACTCGGGCGTGCGGCCCACCATCAGGCCCGCGATGAAGACGGCGAGCACGACGAACACGAGCATGCCGTAGAGTCCCGCGCCGACGCCACCGATCACGACTTCGCCGAGCTGGATATTGAACAGCGGGACGAGCCCGCCCAGCGCGGTGAAGGAATCGTGCATGGAATTCACGGCCCCGCAGGAGGCATCCGTCGTGACCGTGGCGAAGAGCGCGGAATTAAAGATCCCGAAGCGAACTTCTTTGCCTTCCATGTTGCCGTCGGCGAGCGCGACGCCAAGCTGGTGGTGGAGGGGATTGCCGGCGGACTCGGCCCACCAGCACACGAGGACGCCCGCGAGGAACAACGTCATCATCGCGGCCCAGACCGACCAGCCATGCGCCTGGTTCTTCGTCATGCGGCCCAGGTAATAGGTGAGGCCGCTGCCGATGCTGAAGATCGAGAGCATCTGGAGGAAGTTGGACAGCGGGGTCGGATTTTCGAAGGGATAAGCCGCGTTGGCATTGGCGTAGCCGCCGCCGTTCGTCCCGAGCATCTTGATGGCAACCTGCGACGCCATTGGGCCTTGGGGAATTGTTTGCTCCTCGACTTTTTGATCCACCATGACCGGCAGGTTGGTCATGACTTGCGCGCCTTTGGCGTCGAGTTGGGGCACGTCGATCATCACGGCAACGCCGTTGG
>JAYUBJ010000605.1:0-3604 GCA_043740915.1 Verrucomicrobiota bacterium | reverse complement strand
TTCGCCATGACCTCACAAATCCGCGCTCATCTGCGTTCCGCCGCAGTTTCATTTCTGGTTCTCCTCCACTGGAATCAGAATGTGGAAAGTTGTACCCTCGCCCGGCGCCGACTCGACCCGGATTCCCAATCCGTCCTCGCGCGCAACCGTGTAAACCATCGATAGCCCCAGGCCCGTGCCGCGCGTTGCGCCGATATTCTTCGTCGTGAAAAACGGCTCGAAGATGCGCGGCAGCGCGTCCGGCGGGATGCCTGGCCCGGAATCGGCCACGAGCACTTCCAAATAGATCGGGGCAGTACGGGGCTGAAGCACAAGGGTGCCGTTGACACTCTCCGCCTTGCGCGCGGACAGCAGGAGCTTGCCCTGGCCGGCCATGGCTTCGGAGGCATTCACGATGAGGTTCAACAGGATTTGCTCGACGCGCGCTTTGGAAACGGTGACCGCCGGTAAATCCGGTTCCAGTTCGAGCGTCAAGGTGATGCCGCTGAGGAACTGTTTGCCGAGCAAACCCACGATGCTCTCGACCAGTTCCGCCAGGGAATAAGGCTGGCCGTCGTCCACTGTTTCGCGGCTGTAACCGAGCATCGAGCGCACGACGCTCTTGCCTTGCACCACCGCCTTTTCGATGTCGGCGACGTTTTCCTGAACCTCGGTGTTGTCTTTGGCCGCCCGGGCGGCGAGCTGGTTCGAGAGGCGGATGATGGAAAGGAGATTGTTGAAATCATGCGCGATGCCGGCGGCGAGGGTGCCGAGCGCACGCATCTTCTGCGTGTGCAGCAACTACTCTGCGCGCGCCCGAGTTGCTCGTTGCGGGAGGCGATCATGGCGTCCACCCCCAGATAACTCGTCATCATGGCGGCCTGATGCCGGCGCTGCGAAAACGCCAGGCCGATGGCTGCCGTCATGGCCAGCAGGATCGGCGGGATAACCAGCCAGAACCAGCGACCCGACTGCCGCAGTGTGGACGTGGGTTCGCGTTTGGTCGCCGCCAGAGATCGCACACCCACAACTCCCGCGTCCCAATCCAACCCCAGTTCGCCAAGACTCTGGCGTAAAGCGGCCAGGTCCCATACCTGGATGTTCGCCTCGGTGGCCGCGGCGAGCCAGCGGTTGTCGGAACTGAAGCGAAGCACCTTGAGGATGCGCCGGTCGGGCGAGTTAAGCCGGGCGAGTTCATCACCCGTCGAGGGATTCACGAGTCGCAAGATGCGGTCGGTGGCGTGCAAGGCCAGGAGTTGACCGTCACTCGAGAACGCGGCCTGACCGTATTCCACCATGTCCTCGTGCCGGGGGAAAGTCCGCAACAGTTTCCAGGTATCCGTTTCAAACAGGCGGTACTCCGAGCCGGCCCCAAGGAGTAACCACCGGCTGTCCGGGCTGAAGATCACCGTGCATTTGGTGGTGGGAAAATTGGTGACAAGAACCCCGGTGTGGGCGTCCCACACCGAAGCAAACATGGATTTCGTCACCGTGGGATTCCAGCAGCCGGAGGCGATCCACCGCCCGTCCGGACTGAACACGGGGCCGGAGAAACTCGGATTCCCCTTCAATATGTGGTTCACCTGGCTGGTCTTCAAGTCAATCGCCACCCCCAGGCTGGTGGAATCCAAGTGTGCCACCAAGCGCTGTCGCTGCTCATCGAGCGCGTAGCTGCCCAGGCGACCAGGCAAGGCGGCGGGCAGTTTTTCTGGCGGGCCAAACGTGAGGCGATCCGCCTTTGCGTCGTGGGTGAAGTTCCAGCGATGGAGTCCTTCCGGCCCGACCACGAGCAGCGACGTGGAATTCAGGAAGACGGCGGACCGGCTCTGACTCAGCGGGCCGAAATGAAGCAGGCTCCCGCTGGCCACGCTCCACACTCCGATTCCGGCACCCGTGGTCGCGGCCAGCAGCGTCGCATCCGGGCTGAAGTCCACCGCATCCACAGGATTGTTCAATCCGGGAACCGTCGTGAACAGGCGACAAACCGCCGGCGAATGGACTCGGTAAAGACCCAGGCCTGCAGGCTTCCGCCAGACGGCCAGCCTTTGTCCATCCCGGCTGAAGTTCAGCGGGATAAACCCGCTGGTTTGCAAAAGCTGGGTACCGGTCACCGGATCCCACAACCGGCAGGTGTTATCCCAGGAATAACTCAGCAAGACACCGTTATACGGGTGGAAGATCACCCGGACGATCTCGCGGGTGTGGCCTTCCATCGTCTGCACTCGATCGTGCTCCACATCCCACACTTGAATGCTCCGATCAAGGTAACCGATGGCCAGCAGGCGCCCATCTGCCCGCCAGGCGATGTCACCAATTCCGCTGCGTCGGGGAATGCGTTTGACCAGCCGCTTTTCATCCAGGTTCCAAAGCTGGATGTCGCGCGCACACTCCACCGCCAGCAAGTTCGACTGGGGATGCGAGGCTAGAGCACCGGGACGCTCCAGGCCGGGAATCTCCACCGTCTGCCGACCGGTTTCGAGATCGATGACCCGGATGAAACCTTGTGAATCGGTTTGGACCAGCGCGCGGCTGTCGGACGTGAACGCCACCCATCCCAACTGCGGGCCGGCACCGGAAGGCGTCCGCGTGAAGACCTGGGTCTTCACCCTCACATCCCAAACGCGGATGGCACCCGGACTCTCGGACGAATCAGCCAGCAGATAACGGCCATTGGGGCTGAACTTGTACGAGGGATCCACGAACGGGCTGTTCGTGACGCTGAACACCTCGTGGTTATCTGAAACACGCCGCACGATGATCGACTGGCGGCTTGGAGCGGTCGCGTAAAGTTCGCCGGAATCATCCACTGCGACACGCACGGTGTCCGGTGGCATGGGCCGCCATTGGTCAACGTCCTGAAGATCCACGAGGGCCAGCGCGGCAATGGCCTGCTCCCTGACTTCCGGCGAAGAACGTATCCGCGCTGCCGTCCGGACCGCTTCGAGGCTGTTGACCCGCTGGCCCATCTCGCGGGCCAGCAGTTGCGCGCGGACTTGCGCCAGGCTGGTTTGATAGAGCTGCTCCTCGGCCTTCGCCCTTTCCGCCTCGGCGCGGGCGGCCTGAGACTCGGCGCGATTGGCGTCCAGGCGCGCGGTATAGGCCAGCCCCACCGCCGCCACCGCCAGCCCCACCACCACGATCACGATCGCCAGCCCCTGCGTGTTGGCGCGAACCAGGTCGCGGCGCAACGCCTCGCGTTGCTGCTGCAACTCCGCATCACTGAGATGGACCAGGTCCCGGTTCAAGCGCCCGCCAGCCTACCCGACACGCGGAAAAATGACACTGTGCGATTCGCGCACACCTGCGGGCGGGCCGGACACTGCCCCCGTAGCGCGGGCGTCCCCGCCTGCAAGTTCGGGCGGCGTCCCGCCGCACGAAAGGAACACGGGGCGCGGACGCCCCGTGAACCCGCAGCCGAGGGCGGCTGCGCTACGCGCGCAGGGCAGTGCGCGGATTCGCCTCCCGGTGCCACGCCTAGACGGCTTTACCGGGATGCAGCTGAATGTTTGGCCTACGATCAGTGTCATCGAATTGAGGTTTGACTCGCCCCGCCCTGCCCTGCCAACTTCTGCCCCTGAATTTTATGAGCGACCCGGCCCAAGTTTTGCGCGATTTCAAACCGTCG
>JAYUBJ010000604.1:0-3606 GCA_043740915.1 Verrucomicrobiota bacterium | reverse complement strand
CGAGCAGGGAAAGTTTGGCGAGTGTCTTCATGGCAGCTGTAGGGTCGAGGTTTTTTGCAAACGGTTTTTGATTTGATCGCATCCTATCCCAACGAAGGCGGCTGACAAGCGATTATTCGGGAATGCCCAGGCTTTGGCGGCAGTTCAGGTTTTTGCAGGCGAGTCAGCCAGTATCCGTAGTCCGTGAAAAGTCCCGGAAGCGCGTGGCAGCACCGAGGTGGCCAGGGTTAATTCCAACGCTGTAGGGTGGGCGACGCGCTGCGGTTTGGGACTAACCCGCAGTCCGGGAGGGGGAGCACCGAGTCTGGGTAACCTTCAAGCGCAAGTCACCTGGTCAGCGTGGGGGGCGAGAGCAGCCTAAACCTGGGAACAAACCTGCAGGCAATTGAGATAAGCCCCCAGCGCCTGGCGGCAGCTTACATTTTTGCAACCTTGCCGGAGAGATCACGGATTCTCCCACTATCTCAAACAAACCGCTCGATCCAAATGGTGCATGGTCCCCATGGGCCCCGCATAGTCGAACAAATCAGTGTTTATCTGGGTGGGGTTTTTGGTTAAGCTCTGGATGTGAAACTTTCCGTCAAGAGCGACTACGCCACGCGCGCCGTGATTGGGTTGGCGCGGCATTATCACACCGGCGAAGCCCGGCGCGTCGAGGATTTAGCGACCGCCCAAGGCGTCCCTCCGAATTATCTCGTGCAGATTTTGATCGAGTTGAAGTTGCAGCAAATCGTCAAAAGCGTGCGTGGCAAGGAAGGGGGTTATCTCCTGGCGCGGCCGCCGGCGGAGATCACTTTTGGCGAGGTGCTCCGGTGTGTGGAGGGCCAGCTCTTCGACTCGCCGGCGCTGGGCGATCCGAATTGTCCGCCCGAGTTGCGCGCCGCCTGGCAGCGCCTGCAGAAAAATGCGAACGACACGGCGGATGCGCTGACCTTCCAGCAACTCCTCGACGAAAGCGTGGCCAAGGAAAAGATGTATTATATTTGATCCTTCTCACGGACCGCGGCTGTGTCCCGCGCCGTGCGGGATCAGCCGCAGTAGCTTCGCCCTAAGCATGCGTGGAGATGGATCTGATGCGTCCCGTCCTTGCACCATGCTGCGGCTGGTCGAGGACGACACAGTCGCGGTCCATTTTAAAAAAGCGCGCGGCGGAGAGAACGGCGGCGCGGTTACTTCAACATCTGCTTCAGTTTCGCGGGGTCCGAAGTAGGCAGTTGGCATTCTGTGCCGGTGCAAAGATAAGCCTCCGGTTTGCCTTTCAGAACCAGTGTTTTTGCGAAGGCCTCCACCGCGCCGACGTTTCCGAGCACCACCTTGTTGGGTTGGTAAACCGAATGCGCGGCCCGCACCAATGCGCGAGTCTCGGGCGTGGTCGGGTTACCAACGATGAGCGCCCGAAACGGCTCATGCAGGAAAAAGTCCAACGCGCCAAGCAGATACGGCACGGCCTGCGGCTGGGCTTGCAACCTTTGTCCGAACAAGCGCAGGGTCTTTTCCGCCTGCTTGGCGTATTCCGGCCGCTCGGTGATTTTCGACAGTTTCAACAACGCCAGCGCCGCGACGGAATTGCCGGAAGGCTCCGCGCCGTCGTAGTCCTCCTTGACGCGCAGAATGAGATCAGCGGCTTTATCCGCGCTCAGGAAAAATCCGCCCTGCTCGGCGTCATAGAATTTCGCACCCATGGTGTCCGCCAAGGCCAGCGCGAAATCAAGATGCTTCGGCTCCAGCGTCGCTTCGTAGAGCTCGATCACCCCCGATAGCAAAAACGCATAATCATCGAGCAACTGGGCGCTGTCACGTTGACCGTCACGCCAGCGATGGTAAAGCGTCTTGGTTTTCGCGTCCCAAAGTTTGCTCTGCAGGAACGCGAGATTCTTTTCCGCCGCGGCCCGGTAGGTGTCGTCACCCAGCACGGCGGAGGCCCGGGCAAGCGCGCCGAGCATCAAGCCGTTCCAAGAGGCGAGAACTTTGTCGTCCAAATGCGGCCGTACCCGTTTGGCGCGCACGGCGAACATTTTCTTTTTGGCGGATGCCAGCAACGTTTCCTCCGCCGGCGCGAGTTTGGGATCGACGATGCTGAGGACATTCAGATTCGGCAGCGGGTTCGGGTGGCTGTGGTCCTCGAAATTACCGGCCTCCGTAATTCCGAAATAGCGCACCGCTACTTTCAATTCGTCCGGTGTCAGCAGGGACGCCAGTTCCGTTTGGGTCCAGCAATAGAATTTCCCCTCCTGTCCTTCGCTGTCGGCATCCTCGGCGGAATAAAAGCCGCCTTCCTTGTGCGTCATGTCGCGCAGGAGATAGCGGATGATGTCGCGCGCCACCTCGGCATACCGCGTCTCGCCACTCACCAGATGGGCATCGAGATACAGGTGAAGCAACTGGGCGTTGTCGTACAGCATTTTTTCGAAATGCGGCACGAGCCATTTTTCGTCAACGGAATAACGGGCGAAGCCGCCGCCAAGCTGGTCGTACATGCCTCCCGCGGCCATCCGCTCGCAGGTGTGCAACACCATGCGGACGGCTTCGTCGTCCTTGAAACGGACGCCTTGCCGCAGCAGGAAGGCGGGCTGGGCCGGTCGGGGAAATTTGGGGGCGCGACCAAAACCGCCGTTCGTCGGATCGTATTCCATCTTGAACAGGGCGAGGGCGTTGGTCAGCACGGCGGGAGCGAGGACGGTATCCGAGGGCTGCGCCTGCCCGGTGGCTTCGGTGATTCGCTTGTGAATATCCTCGGCGCTTTCATCAATGGCGGCGCGGCGCGAGGTCCAGGCCGCGTCGATCCGTTGCAGCAAATCCGTGAAACCCGGCAGTCCGCCCCGGCTCTCCGGTGGAAAATAAGTGCCGCCAAAAAACGGCTTGCGGTCGGGGGTGAGGAACATGGTGAGCGGCCAGCCGCCCCGGATGTTCATGGCCTGCACGGCGGTCATGTAAATCTTGTCCACATCGGGCCGCTCCTCGCGATCCACCTTGATGCTGACGAAATGTTCGTTCAAAAACTTGGCGACAGTTTCATTCTCGAAGGATTCCCGCTCCATGACATGGCACCAATGACAGGTCGAATAACCGATGCTCAGGAAGATCGGCTTGTTCTCGGCGCGGGCCTTTTTGAAGGCCTCTTCGCCCCAGGGATACCAATCAACCGGATTGTGCTGGTGCTGCAGCAGGTAGGGCGATTTCTCTTTGGCGAGGCGGTTCGTGTGGGCGTGTTTGTCGGTTTTTTCGGACACGTTGGAGGGGGTGGGTTTGGCTTCAGTCTTCTTGCCGGGCGCGGAGTTGGCGGCTGGTTCGCCCGGCTTGCAGGAGGTTCCAGCGATTAGCACGGTGGACAAAACGCCGGTGAAGGCGGCGGCGAGGACAGCGGTTTTATTGGACGACACGCCGGAAACATACCGGTTCTTCGGGTGCGGGCAAGCGGAAGCGCGTACGTATTTATGGGGAGGAAAAGCGAGCGGTGCAGTCACTTTGGTGGGGCGAGACTCTGTCGAGCCCTGACTGCCGACGCAGGAGGCGCGAGCGCGGGGAACCTGGCTCAAAAAGGGAGAAGCTCGCTCGGCTCGCCTCGCTGCGCTCGAGTTAGGGTTCGACGGAGTCTCACGCCACCGC
>JAYUBJ010000603.1:0-3606 GCA_043740915.1 Verrucomicrobiota bacterium | reverse complement strand
TCGAGAGCCATGAGTTGGTCGTCACTCCAAAGTTTGTTGGGAGACAGAGTTTTCATCGACGAGGTTTCGACGTGCTTAGTGTTGACCTCACCCGCCGCCGACGCGGGCCGCGTCTTTTGCGTTCGCTTCAAACGCCGCGTTGAGCGCGTCTTCTCCGGTCAGCCCGGCGGCTTCCGCCTCCTTGATTTTCTCCAGCATCCGCTTGTAGTCCTTGGGCATCACCTTCACGAACTTCGCCACATACTGGTTCCAATCGTTGAGAATAGCCGAGGCCCGGGTGCTTTTGGTGTTGATGGCGTGGTTTTCAATCAGCCCCTTCAAGTCAGCCTGGTCCGGTTCCGCCAACTGCTCGATGCCGACGTTTTGCTGGTTGCAGCGGGTCGCGAAATCACCGGCTTCGTCGAGGACGTAGGCGATGCCGCCGCTCATGCCCGCCGCGAAATTGCGCCCGGTCGGGCCGAGCACGACGACCGTGCCGCCGGTCATGTATTCGCAACCGTGGTCGCCGACGGCTTCGACGACGGCCGTGACGCCGGAGTTGCGGACGCCGAAACGCTCGCCGGCCATGCCGCGGATGTACACCTCGCCGCTGGTCGCGCCGTAGAGGGCCACGTTGCCAGTGATGATGTTTTCCTCGGGCACAAAAGTGGAACCGGCGGGTGGATAGAGAATAATCTTGCCGCCACTCAAGCCTTTGCCGAGATAATCATTGGCGTCGCCTTCCAGCGTGAAAGTCATGCCCGGAGGCATGAACGCGCCGAAGCTCTGGCCCGCGCTGCCGTTGAAGGTGATTTGAATCGTGTCCTCGGGCAGGCCGGCCACCCCGTGACGCCGCGTGATTTCACTGCCGACAATGGTGCCGACGACGCGGTTGACGTTGCGGATGGGCAGCGTGGAACGCACCTTCTGCTGACGCTCGATCGCGGGTTTGCACACTTTCAGTAGCGTCGTCATGTCGAGCGATTTGTCGATGCCATGGTCCTGCGCCATCTGGCAGTAGCGGCCGACTTCGGGGCCGGCTTCGGGCTGGTAAAGAATCGAGCTGAAGTCGAGCCCTTTGACTTTCCAATGGTCCACGGCCTTTCGCGCCTCGAGGCGGTCGGTGCGGCCCACCATTTCAACAATCGTGCGGAAACCAAGTTGCGCCATGATTTCACGGACTTCCTGCGCGATGAACTTCATGAAGTTCATCGCGTGCTCGGGGTCGCCGGTAAAGCGCTTGCGCAACACTTCGTCCTGCGTCGCCACCCCCACCGGGCAGGTGTTCAAATGACAGACGCGCATCATGATGCAGCCGAGCGACACGAGCGGCGCGGTGGCGAAACCAAATTCTTCCGCGCCCAGCAACGCGGCGATCACCACGTCGCGGCCCGTCTTCAACTGGCCGTCCGTCTCGACCGCAATGCGCGAGCGCAGATTGTTCAACACGAGCGTCTGGTGCGTCTCGGCGAGGCCAAGCTCCCACGGAATGCCCGCATGCTTGATCGAAGTCTGCGGTGAGGCACCCGTGCCGCCGTCGTAACCGCTGATGAGCACCACGTCGGCGTGCGCCTTGGCGACGCCCGCGGCGATGGTGCCCACGCCGACTTCGGCCACGAGCTTCACGCTGATGCGCGCGTGGATGTTTGAGTTCTTGAGGTCGTGGATGAGTTCCGCCAGGTCCTCGATGGAATAAATATCGTGATGCGGCGGCGGCGAAATGAGGCCGACCCCGGGCGTCGAGTGGCGCACCTTGGCGATGGGCGGATAGACTTTGGCCCCGGGCAACTGGCCGCCCTCGCCGGGCTTCGCGCCCTGGGCCATTTTGATCTGGAGTTCCTGCGCGTGGACGAGGTAGTTGCTCGTCACTCCGAAGCGGCCCGAGGCGACCTGCTTGATCGCGGAATTCTTTGAGTCGCCATTCGGCTCGAGGGTGTAGCGCGCAGGGTCTTCGCCGCCTTCGCCGGTGTTCGATTTGCCGCCGAGGCGGTTCATGGCGATGGCGAGCGCCTCGTGGGCCTCCTTCGAGATGGAACCGTAGCTCATCGCGCCGGTCTTGAAACGCTTCACGATGGACTCGACGGACTCGACTTCCTCGAGGGGCACGGGCGTGTTCAGCTTGAGGTCGAGCAGGCCGCGCAACGTACACCACGCCTGGTTCTGGTCGTTCACCAGCGCGGAATATTCCTGAAAGGTTTTGTAATTGGCCGTGCGCACCGCCTGTTGGAGCTTGTGGACGGTCTGCGGGTTGAACAGGTGATACTCGCCTTCCTGCCGCCACTGGTACTGGCCGCCAACTTCGAGCGTGTGACCGTTGACTTGCCGGTCGGGAAAGGCGTGGCGATGGCGGATCTCCACTTCTTTCGCGATGACATCCATGCCGATGCCCTCGACACGGCTCGCCGTCCAGGTGAAATATTTGTCCACGACCGCGCTGGCGAGGCCGAGGGCTTCAAAGATTTGCGCGCCGCGATAGGATTGAATCGTCGAGATCCCCATTTTCGAGGCGACCTTCACCACGCCCTTCACGGCGGCCTTCGCGTAATTTTTGCACGCGGTCTTGTGATCCACGTTCACGAGCATGCCCTGACGAATCATGTCGTCGAGCGTCTCGAAGGCGAGATAGGGATTGATGGCCCCGGCACCGTAGCCGATGAGCAGGGAGAAGTGGTGGACTTCGCGCGGTTCGCCGGATTCCAGCACGAGGCCGACGCGCGTGCGGGTGCCTTCGCGGATGAGATGATGATGCAGACCGCTGACGGCGAGCAGCGCGGGAATGGCGGCGTTCTTCGCGTCAATGCCGCGGTCGGAAAGGATGAGAATGTTGATGCCGTCGGCGATGGCCTGGTTCGCCTTCTTGAACAAATCGTTAAGCACTTTCTCGAGACCCTTCGCACCCTTGGCCACCGGATACAGGATCGGCAGGGTGATGGATTTGTAGCCCGGCTGATCGAGATGTTTGAGCTTCGCAAACTCCTCGTTCGTGAGGATCGGCGACTTGAGTTCGATGAGGTGGCAGCTCTCCGGAACCGGGTTCAACAGATTCTTCTCGGAGCCGATGGTCGTCTCGGCGCTGGTGACGATTTCCTCGCGGATGCAGTCGATCGGCGGATTCGTGACCTGCGCGAAAAGCTGCTTGAAATAACCGTAAAGCGACTGCGGCTTGTCGGAGAGCACCGCGAGCGGCGTGTCCGTGCCCATCGAGCCGACCGCTTCGACACCCTCGCGCGCCATCGGCGCCATGAGCAGGCGCAAGTCCTCGAACGTGTAGCCGAAGGCCTGCTGGCGTTGCAACACGGTGTCGTGGTCCGGTTCGGGCAACTTGCCGGGGTCGGGCAGCGAGGCGAGCTCGATCATGTGCTGGTCGAGCCATTGCCGGTACGGATGCGCCTTGGCGATCGAGTTCTTGATTTCTTCGTCCGCGACAATGCGACCCAGTTCAGTGTCAACGAGGAACATGCGGCCGGGCTGCAGGCGGCCCTTCTCCAAAACATTTTCCGGCGCGACCTCGAGCACCCCGGCTTCGCTGGCCATGATGACGAGGTCGTCCTTGGTGACGTAATAGCGTGTCGGGCGCAGGCCGTTGCGATCCAGCGTGGCGCCGATGATTTTGCCGTCGGTAAAGGC
>JAYUBJ010000602.1:0-3613 GCA_043740915.1 Verrucomicrobiota bacterium | reverse complement strand
GTGCCAAACGCCTTCCTTGCCGAACATGACGAATTCCTGGCCTCGATCCCGGGCGGCCAGTTCGAAACGGTGCTTCCGATGATCGGTGGTAAAGAGCGCCGTCTGGTTTTGTTTGCCTTGCTCCAGCAGGAAAAAGCCGCGGTGCAAGCCGTCATGCTCGAAGAATATCTGGTAATTGACTTCGAGCGATCGCGGAACGTTGAATCCGTCCACGGCAAATTGAATCACCACAAAGATTCCATCGCTATGTCGTTCAAACGAGGCGTCCGTCACGCGAATTGTTCCCGCCGCACCATCACCCAACAGTTGCAACTGGCCCAATGCGTACGCGTTGACCTTGCCCTGTTGCGCGCGCATTTCCTCCCAAGTGATGGTGCCGTCATTGTTCGCATCAAAAGGGATGATCGGCGCCAGATCCGCCAGGGCAATGTCCCATTTGCCGGTGACTCCCCCGGGGCCGACGTACAAGGTCAGATAGCTGTCGCTGGTCTTGTGCGCCTGCGCGCTGGATACCCAGAGCAGGGCGGCGAAAAGCAGCCGCAATGCGAGGCAGCGCAACCAGGGCAGGCGGATCAGCATGCGGAGTTAATGGCAGTTTGCGCCATGGGCGGCAATATTTTCCGAAAATCATCCCAGCCGGGGCCATGCAGGGTGAAGCCACGAATGGACACGAATGCACCCAGCGCGGCTGACGCCGCAACCAAATCAATGGCCGCAAGAGAACGCATGGATCGCAGAGAAGACTCTTCCTTTTGTGTTCTGTGCGTTCTTTGGTGGCTAAAAAAGCGTGTCGGAAGTGCGTGATTCTTAAGCATGGTAGAACGAATGGAATCGGTCGGCAAAGCGCGTGGACCAGGCTGATGGGGAGCCGCAGTTTGATGGTGTAACTCAAATTCTGGCCGGCTTCGGTCTTTATTGGGGTTTATTCGCGTCCATTCGTGGTTGAAAAGAATGGTTCCGGCTTAGTGTTTGGCCGCCCCGGATAAGTATCTCCAAACTAATCGACGTTGGCGCACAAAAAATACTGGCGTCCGCCGGTTCATTTCCCCAATGTTGGCCGCGCAGATTTTGCGGGCCACGCCCGCCACACATGAAAGCCAAAATCATCATCACCCCGAAGAAAGCCGTCCTCGATCCGCAGGGCAAAACCGTCCAGAGCGCCCTCGAACACATGGGCTACACCGGCGTCACCGGCGTCCATATTGGCAAATACATCGAGATCGACCTCGCGCCCGGCACCGACAAGGCCGCCGCGGAAAAAGCCCTCCACGACGCGGCCCACAAGCTGTTGAGCAACCCGGTCATCGAGGATTACCAATTGGAAATCGACTAAAGGGTTTTACGATTTGCGAATTACGATTGACGAGCCGCCCGCCGGTTCACGCGTAAATCGTAAATCGCAATTCGTAAATCAAAAATGAACTTCGCTGTCCTCCAATTCCCCGCCAGCAACTGCGACCAGGACGCCGTCCACGCCGCGCGCCTGCTCGGCCACTCCGCCCGCCTCGTCTGGCACAAGGACACCTCGCTCGGTGCCACCGACGTCGTCATCGTGCCCGGCGGCTTCAGTTACGGCGATTACCTGCGCTGCGGCGCGATCGCGCGGTTCAGCCCGGTGATGCAGGCCGTAAAACAATTTGCCGACAACGGCGGCCTCGTCCTCGGCATCTGCAACGGCTTTCAGGTTCTCACCGAAGCCGGCCTGCTGCCCGGCGCGCTGGTGCGCAATCGCGACCTGCAATTCCGCTGCGAACACATCTTCCTGAAAACCGCCACGCCCGACTCACCGTTCACGAGCAAGATTCCGGCGGGAAAAATTCTCCGCGTGCCCATCGCCCACGGTGAAGGCTGCTATTTTGCCGACGAGGAAACGCTCGCGAAGCTCCAGGCCGGCAATCAAATCCTGTGGCAATATTGCGACGCCACCGGAAACCTGACCGAGGCTGCAAATCCGAATGGTGCTTTGCTGAACATTGCCGGCATCTGCAACGAACATCGCAACGTGGCCGGCCTCATGCCGCACCCCGAACGCGCCTGCGAACCGCTCCTCGGCAGCGACGACGGCAAGTTGATTTTCGAAAGCATCTTCGCCGCGCTGGAAAAACGACCGGCAGCGAAAGCGGCGTGAGCTATGTCGACAATGCAAACTTTGATTACCAAACAAACTGAGGCGGTGGCCGCCGAAAACGTCCGGTTTTCGGGCGAGCGGCTCATCGTGGAACTGAGTGACGGCCGCGAATTGAGCGTGCCGTACAAGAAGCTTCCGTGGCTGCGCTGGCTGGCCAAGGCCACACCGAAGCAGCGGGCTGGCTGGTCGCTGGAACCCGGCGGCTATGCGCTCTACTGGAATCAACTGGATGACGGCATCGAAATTTGCCACCTGCTCGCGATGGAAAGTTTGGCTTGAAATGATGTCCCCGGCTCAAATTAAGAAGGCTTTTGCCGTGTGGCCGCAGGTCGAGCCGACCTTGCGCGTTCCGCACAACGACCGTGAATACCGCCAACTCGTGAAGCTGCTCGACCGCCTCATTGACGAAGTGGGCGAGAACGAGGACCACCCGCTTGCCTCCATGATGGAAGTCCTCGGCGTGCTCATTGAGAAATACGAGGACGAAAACGTTACGGAATTGGTGTGACGCTCGAAAGTTATGAATTTCATACCAAACCCCGAGCGCGCCTGCGAACCCCTCCTCGGCAGCGACGATGGAAAATTGGTTTTTGAAAGCATCTTTGCCGCGCTCGAGAAGAAAACGGCGGCGAAGGCGGCGTAGAGCCTACGAATGAAAAACGCCAACATTTTTGTGGACGTTGATCTGACGTTGGTCGACGCAAACAGAATCTTGCTCTCGGGGACGTCTGAAGCACTGACCCAATTGAAAGCCAAAGGCTGCCACCTCTTTCTTTGGTCGTCGAATGGTGCGGAGTACGCGCAGAAGGTTGCCCGGCTGCACGGGTTGACTGATCTATTTGAAGGCTTTGCCGCCAAGCCGGATATCATCATTGATGATATGCCGGGCACCGCGTTGAACCCATTTGTCTTCGACGTGAACGCTGAATCTTCCTGGCCGTCGCTGGCTGAGAAGATTATTCGCAAGCACATTGATTGAAAGTTTGAAATGACCGAACCCGCCATCACCCCCGAACTCGTCGCGAAGCATAACCTCACGCCGGACGAATATGCCCGCGCCCGGGAAATCCTCGGCGGGCGCGAGCCGAGCTACACGGAACTGGGCATCTTCTCCGTGATGTGGAGCGAGCATTGCAGTTACAAGAACACGCGCCCGTTGCTGAAAACTTTTCCAACCAAGTCGCCTAAAATCCTGGTCGGCGCAGGGGAGGAGAACGCCGGCGTGATCGACATCGGCGACGGCCTGGCCATCGCGTTCAAGATCGAATCGCACAATCATCCAAGCGCGGTCGAGCCGTTTCAAGGCGCGGCCACGGGCGTCGGCGGCATCGTGCGTGACATTTTCACCATGGGCGCAAGGCCGGTGTGTGCGCTGAACTCGTTGAGGTTTGGACCCATTGTCGAAGATGCATTTCTGCGGAATGGCGTTGATGGTGGGACGGGCTTCCAGCCTGTCTCCCAAGCCCTGAAGGCAGACGGCTCGGG
>JAYUBJ010000601.1:0-11595 GCA_043740915.1 Verrucomicrobiota bacterium | reverse complement strand
GTCGAAATCGACCAGACCGATTTTCCCAATGCCAGCGGCCGCCAGATACATCGCGATGGGCGAGCCGAGGCCGCCGGCGCCGATGCACAGGACGCTGGTGGAACAGATTTTCTTTTGGCCGGCCAGGCCCACTTCGGGCAGGATCAGGTGGCGCGAATAGCGGCGGATTTCGTCGTTGTCTAAATGCATAAGTCGTTTAGCTTCCGCCAGCGTAGTTTAGCCCGAAGATAAATCAAGCCAGCTATGAGACGAACGCCGCAGGCCGAGCACATGCTGCTAGATTCAGGTCCGGCCCCGGCGGAGACCGCGGCCCTGCTCCTCCGGGCCACGGCGCTCCGCCCGGCCCTCGCCATCGTCCTGGGTAGCGGCTTCCAATCGGTGGTCGAGTCCGTCCGCGTGGCGGTGGAGATTGCCTACGATGATTTGCCGGGCTTCCCTCCCGTTGGCGTGGCCGGGCACGACGGCAAGCTGGTCGTTGGCCACCTCGACGCCACGCCCGTGGTGATCTTGAGCGGTCGGGCGCATTATTACGAAGGCCATTCGATGGCGCGGGTGACGTTTCCGGTGCGGATGTTGACGGAATTTGGCGTGCGGGATCTGATTCTGACCAACGCGGCAGGCGGGATCAATCGGCGTTTCCAACCGGGTGACTTCATGCGGGTGACCGACCACATCAATTTCATGGGCGCAAATCCCCTCCGCGGCGTGAATCCGCGCGGTCATGAATCGTTCGTCGATTTGACCGACACTTACACGCCCCGGCTGGGAAGAATGCTGGTGCGCGCCGCAAAAAGCGCCCGGGTGAAACTGCACAGCGGCGTGTACCTGGCGGTTTCGGGGCCGAGCTACGAGACGCCGGCGGAAATTCGTGCCTTCGCCCGCCTGGGCGCGGATGCGGTCGGAATGAGCACCGTGCCGGAGGCGATGGCGGCGCGCCAATGCGGCCTGGGCGTCGTGGCGCTTTCCTGCATCACCAACGCGGCGGCCGGCCGGCACCCGGGGAAGCTCGCGCACACCGAAATCCTGGAACAATCGCGGCGGGTCGCGGCGGAAGTGACGAGGCTGCTGAGACAATTTGTGCAGCGGTATGAACAAGACATATTTAGGTTGCGCATTGCCAAAACAGCAGGACTATTATCCGACCTCAATCCGCGCCGAGACGAATGAAAGACGAGATAGTTTTTGTGCTTGAAAACGCCGCCTGGCCCGCGCTCATGATCGACCGATCCGGGGTGGTGCGCCGCGCGAACCCGGCGTCGCATGCCATATTTGGCGTCACGATGGAGGAGAATTTCACGCAACTCAGCGCCATCTGGTCCCCGGAGAACGACATCAAGGCGGATCTTTTTCTGGCGGGCATGGAACTGCCCACCGCGCGGATGCACCGGCTGAAGTACCGGGTCAAGGGTGGCGTCACGGCGCTTTTTTCCACCTATATCGCCCCGCTGAACCAGGGGCAGCAGAAGTATTATCTTTTTCAAATGTTCGCGGCGGCGGCGACCCTGGCGGTGGCGGTCAAAACGGAACCCGCCGGCGCCGCGCTGGCCCTGGCCCACAAGCAAAAGCTGGATTGCGCCCTGCAACTGGCCCGCACGATGGCGCTGGATTTTAACAACGCGCTCACCGGCATCCTGGGGCATACTTCACTTCTGCTGGGCTCGATGGAACCGGACCATCCCTGGCGCAGTTCGCTGATCGAGGTGGAGAAGGCGGCGGGCAAGGCCGCCGAAATCGCCCACGACCTCGCCACCTTCAGCAACCAGAAAAAGGACGCGCGCGTGCTTGTGCCGGGCAATCTCAACGAGTTGATCCGCCGCATGGTGGAGTCGTTCAAGTTGAGCGCGGGCTCCGGCGTCAGTTGGGAGTTGCAACTGGAGGGCAGTCTCCTTGTCGCCCACTTTGATGAAGCCAAAATGCAACAGGCGGTCATCAAGATCCTGGAAAACGCGGTGGAAGCCACGCGCGCCGCCGGTCGGATCATTCTGCGTTCGCGGAACTTTATTGTGGACGGATCCAATCAGCCCCTTGGATTACAACTCACGTTGGGACGATACGTGTGTTTGGAGGTCGTGGACAACGGGTGCGGCATCGACCCGGTGTTGTTGCCCCGGATTTTTGACCCGTTTGTGACGAGCAAACCCGGTCACCGCGGCCTGGGTTTGGCCTGGGTGTACGGCATTGTCACCAACCATGGCGGCAGCCTGACGGTCACCAGTGAACATGGTCAGGGCACGATTGTCCGCGTCTATCTGCCCGCCGAAAGCAAAGTGGTCAAGGATGCGAGTTTTAGCAAAGAAGAGCTGCGCGGGCACCAGACGATTCTGATCGTGGACGACGAAAAATTGCTGCTGACCATGGGGCAGACGATTCTCACCTCCTACGGCTACCAGGTGCTCACGGCCAGCAGCGGCCGCCAGGCGCTTGAAATTGTCGCGCGAAAGGAGAAGCCGATCGATCTGGTGATCACGGACCAGGTCATGCCGAACATGAGCGGGCGTGAGTTGATCGAACACCTGAGAATTATTTTGCCGGACATCCGCATCATTTCTTCCAGCGGCTACGTGCGGACGGCCCTGGACGACGAGGAGGAGGATTATTTGCAGAAGCCGTTCACGAGCCAGGAATTATTGAAAAAGGTCAAGCAGGCGCTGGCCTGAATGGCACCGACATTAGTTGACGTGATGGCGGTTTTTGGGTCTTACTTTTGGTTATGCAAATTGAAAGCCTGAAAGTTTATTGCGACCTCACCGAAACGGAGAGTTTTACCAAGGCGGCCCAGATCAACGGCGTCACCCAGTCCGCCGTGAGCCAGCAGATCAGCTCGCTCGAGCGGCAGTTCAAATCCATGTTGATCGAGCGGAGCAAAAAGAAATTCCGCCTCACGCGCGAAGGTCAGGTGCTGTACGAATACAGCAAGCAGATCATCCAGACCTACGACCTGCTCCATAGCAAGATCCAGGAAATCAAGGACATCATCTCCGGGACCATCCGCGTCTCCACCATCTACAGCATCGGATTGCACGACCTGCCGCCCTACATCAAGAAGTTCATGAAAGCCTATCCCACCGTGAACGTCCACGTGGAGTACCGCCGGTCGAACCAGGTGTATGAGGATGTGTTGAGCAACGTGGTGGACATGGGGTTGGTGGCGTATCCGAACAAGGACGCGCGCCTCGAAGTGGTGGCCTTGCGCAAGGACCGCCTCGTGCTCATCTGTCATCCCCAACACCCGCTGGCCAAATCCAAGAGCATCAAACTCCATGCCCTCTCCGGTCAGAAATTCATCGGTTTTGAACCCGACATCCCGACGCGCAAGGCCATCGACAAGATTTTGAAAGATCGCAACATCGAGGTGCTGCATGTCATGGAGTTCGACAATGTGGAAACCGTCAAGCGCGCCGTCGAGATCGACGCCGGCATTTCCATCGTTCCGCAGGGTACGGTGGCGCAAGAAGTGTCCAAGCAAACACTGGCGCAGGTGCAACTGGAGGACAGCGAATTCTACCGGCCGCTGGCCGCGATCTACAAAAAGAACAAGGTGCTGTCGCCAGCCATGAAACAATTCCTGGCGATCGTAAAGGAGAGTTAGCCTTATTCCAGCGAAGGTTCGTAGCTTTCCGCCGGGCGGGAATGCAGGTTGTTCTGCATGATGATCCGGGCGCAGGCGTTCCAGCGTAACAGCGCGTCATCGTTCTCGGCGGGCCGGATCGCCTCGGCTTTTTCGTACCAACCCATCGCCTCGCGGAACAATTCAAACGCGCTGAACCCCGCGCCGGGCGAGCCGTGGCTGAGTTGCACTTTGGCTCGGCGTTCGGCAATGATCCCGGAGTAATACGCCCGCTCATACTGGTCGCGCAAACGCCCCAGCGCTTCCTGCGCCTGCGCGGCGCTGCTCGCGTAACCCGCGCCAAAGCGGTCGGTGATGGCCAGCAGCAGGATCACCAGCGCCGCCTGGTGGTCCGGCTCGATGCGGAGCACGTCCAGGCAGATGCTCTCCGCCTCGCCCGGCTCGTTGAGCAGACGATAGCGCACCGCCTTCTCCAGCGCCGCGGGGATGGCTTCTCTGGAAAGAGGTTTCAGTTCAAACATGACGTGCCTTTCCATTCAGGGTTTGGGTCGCAGCTGCTTCCACAGCTTTCCCAGCGGATCGTAAAATTCGTCCACCACCCGCTCCTTCAGCGGAATGATGGCGTTGTCGGTGATGGTGATGCTTTCCGGGCATACCTTCGTGCAACACTTGGTGATGTTGCAATAACCGATGCCGTGCGCCTGCTTCAACTCGCCGAGTCGGTCCTCCGTGTCCAACGGGTGCATCTCCAGCGCCGCCACATACACCAGAAACCGCGGGCCGATGAATTCATCATGCTTGTGGTGCTCGCGCAACACATGACAGACATCCTGGCACAGAAAACACTCGATGCACTTCCGGAACTCCTGCACGCGGTCAATGTCCGCCTGCGCCATGCGCCAGGTGCCGTCCGGCGCGTCCGGCGCCCGCGGTTTGAACTTCTTGATGCGCTTCTTCACGCTGTAATTCCACGAAACGTCCGTCACCAAATCGCGCCGGTGCGGAAATGCCTTCATCGGCTCGATGGTCACGGGCTGCTCCAACGGCAGCGCATTCAGGCGCGTCATGCACATGAGACGCGGCTGGCCGTTGATCTCGGCGGAGCACGATCCGCACTTGCCCGCCTTGCAATTCCAGCGGCACGCCAGATCGTTGGCTTGCGTGGCCTGGATCCTGTGCACGGCGTCCAGCACGACCATCCCGTCGGTGACTTCGGTGGTGTAGCTCTGGAACTGGCCGTTGCCGGCCTCCCCACGCCAAATCCTGAAAGTGGCGGTCTTCATTTCATCTCCTCGATTACCTGTTTCAAATGGTCCGGGATCTGGGGAATCTCCTCCCGCCGCACTTGCATCGTACCGTCCGGACCCTGGTGCACGACGATATTCACTTTGCCGAACGCCGCGTCCTTGTTCTCAAAATCCTCACGGAAGTGCGCGCCTCGGCTTTCTTTGCGCTCAATCGCGGAGCGCGTGATGGCCTCGGAAACCGTGAGCAGATTCTGCAAATCAATCGCGGTGTGCCAGCCGGGATTGTATTCACGATGTCCGTAAACGGCGACCTTCCCCGCTCGTTCCCACAACTTGCCCAGTCCCTCGAGGGCCCGCTGCATCTCCTCTTCTTTGCGCACAATGCCAACCAGTTCCTGCATCATCGCCTGCAAATCGTGCTGCACCTGATACGGCCCATCCGCGCTGCCGCCCGCCGCCACGCCGCGCTCGAACGGCTGGAGCGAGCGCCGTGCCGCTTCCTCGATTTGGTCGCAGTTCGCCCGGCCAGCACCGTGCTCCTGCGCGAATTTCGCCGCGAACTCCCCCGCTCTCTTCCCAAATACAATGATGTCGGAAAGCGAGTTGCCCCCCAACCGGTTCGCCCCGTTGATGCCGGCGGCGCATTCCCCCGCCGCGAACAAGCCCGGCAGGTTGGACATTTGGGTGTCCGCGTCCACCCGGATCCCGCCCATCGCATAATGGGTCGTCGGCCCCACCTCCATCGGCTCACGCGTGATGTCGATGTCCGCGAGCTGCTTGAACTGATGATACATGCTCGGCAACTTGCGCTTGATGTGCTCGGCCGCGTTCGGGATGCGCGCCCTGATCCAGGCGATGTCGAGGAACACACCGCCGTGCGGGCTGCCGCGGCCTTCCTTGATTTCGCGCACGATGCACCGCGCCACATGATCGCGCGTGAGCAGCTCCGCCGGCCGCCGCGCATTCTTGTCGCCCTGGCAATAACGCCAGCCTTCCTCCTCGTTGTCCGCCGTCTGCGCCTTGTAGTTGTCGGGGATCGAGTCGAACATGAATCGCTTGCCGTCTTTGTTCGTCAGGATGCCGCCTTCCCCACGCACGGCTTCAGTGATCAGGATGCCCTGCACGCTCGGCGGCCAGATCATGCCCGTCGGATGAAACTGGACGAACTCCATGTCAATCAACTCCGCGCCCGCATCGTACGCCAACCCCACGCCGTCGCCGGTGCATTCCCAACTGTTGCTCGTAATTTTGTAGGCGCGTCCCAGTCCGCCGGTGGCGAGCACCACGGCCTTGGCTTTGAAAACCTGGAAGCGCCCGCGCTCACGCTCGTAGCCGAAGGCGCCCACCACGCGGCCGCCATCCTTGAGCAACGCGAGGATCGTGTGCTCCATGTGTACTTCAATGCCCTGATGAATGCCGTGGTCCTGCAACGTCCGGATCAGTTCCAAGCCGGTGCGGTCGCCGACGTGCGCGAGGCGCGCATAGCGGTGGCCGCCGAAATTGCGCTGGAGAATTTTGCCGTCGGGTGTGCGGTCAAACACCGCTCCCCAGGCCTCGAGTTCGCGCACGCGATCGGGCGCTTCCTGGGCGTGCAACTCGGCCATGCGCCAGTTGTTGACGTATTGGCCACCCCGCATGGTGTCAGCAAAGTGGACCTTCCAGTTGTCGCGGTCGTCCACATTCCCCAGGGCCGCCGCAATGCCCCCCTCGGCCATGACCGTGTGGGCTTTGCCGAGGAGCGATTTGCAGACCAGTCCCACCTTCACGCCCGCGGCCGAAGCCTCAATGGCCGCGCGCAAGCCCGCGCCGCCGGCACCAATGACCAGCACGTCGTATTCGTGAGTGGCGTATTCGGGCATGAGGGTGAGAGTTTGTGGGTGGAGAATCGGCAATGATCGTTCGTCAAAAGATTCGCACATCATGCCAGATTCCCATGGAGCACAAGCGCACATAGAGATCCGAAAAGGCCACCCAGGATAGGCTGGTCCAACCCCAGACCATGTGCCGGCGGTTCAGGCAGCTCACGCACGCGTAACTCCTGGCGCACGCAGGCGCTTTGGAAACTTCGTCCAAAAAACCCCCGATCAAATGCCGCAGCGAGTGGCAGCCGAAGGTGTAGCCGCTGAGAAAAGTCACATTGAGTGCCAGCACGATGGTTCCGACGCCCAGGCCGAAGGAAGTCTTGCCGTCAGCCTCCGTGAACCACAGCGCCTTCCACACGTCGTGCGCGAGAATCAGCAGAAACAGCAGCGCGAAATAGAGGAAGTAACGGTGGATATTTTGCATGATGAGCGGAAAAGAATTTTCGCCGAGATACTTTTTGCGCGGCTCGCTGACGGTGCAGGACGGCGGGTCAGCCCAGAAGGCCTTGTAGTACGCGCCGCGGTAGTAATAGCAGGTGAACCGGAATCCGGCGGGCGCCCAGAGGACCAGCAGCGCCGGGGAAAATAGGAGCCAGTCGGGCCACCACGACGGCTTGGGCCCGAACACGCTGTGGGGTGAACTGCCAAAAAGTTCCGGCGAATAAAACGGCGACAGGTAAGGGCCCGAATAGTAATGCGCGTTTTGAAAAGCCGCCCAGGTGGAATAGACGAGGAACGCCGACAACCCCAGGAACACCAGCAACGGCTGCGCCCACCACGCATCCCGGCGTGTCGTTTCCCCAAAGCGGCGTTGCGGCAGTGAAGCCTCTGCACTCGTCATACGGACACTCGAATCGCTGGTGGCTGGGTTAAGCGACTAATTAGCGCAACCAAAACCGGAAGCAAGAACGGAATGGGGAATCGGCACGTTAAAACCAAAAGTAATTCAATTCATTAGCTAACCACAGTGCCGAGAATGCGCCCCAATTGACTTTCCCTATCCAGCCCTCGGGTGGAGGATTCACGGCCTGCAAAAAGCACGCGTAACGTGCCCGGGAACTGGAACGCGAGTTGTCCCCACTCGCAGTGCGTGGCGAAACTGAAGCAGCCCGGCCAAATTGCACTGACCAGGGGTTGGCGACACGCTGCAGTTTGCGACCAACTTCGGTCCCTCGGAGCGCCGATCTCCCGACCGGCTGGCTGCTTTTACTTCAAATTCTTCGGATTCAGCGGCTTCAAATCCTTCGGCACAAATATTCCGTCCTTGCGGATCAGCTCGCCGTCGAACCAGATTTCTCCCCCACCCCATTCGGGCCGCTGGATCAGCACCATGTCCCAATGCACCGCCGAACGGTTTCCATTGTCGCACACTTCATACGCCTGGCCCGGCGTGAAGTGGAAGGAGCCGGCAATCTTCTCGTCGAACAAAATGTCGCACATCGGCGTTTGAATGTACGGATTGAACCCAATGGCAAATTCGCCGATGAACCGGGCCCCGGCGTCGGTGTCCAAAATCTCATTCAACCTTTTGGTATCGCTCCCGGTGGCCTTCACCACTTTCCCGTTTGCAAATTCCAGCCGGATGTTCTCGAAACGGGTGCCGGAATAAATCGTCGGCGTGTTGAATTGAATGTGGCCGTTGACCGAATCCTTGACCGGGCAGGAAAAAACCTCGCCGTCCGGGATGTTGCGCAGGCCGTTGCACGCGCGCGCGCCAATGCCTTTGATGCTAAACGTCAAATCCGTGCCCGGCGACTTGAGCTGTACCCGATCGGCCTTCTGCATTCGTTTTTCCAGCGGCACCATGGCGCGGGCCATCTTGCGGTAATCCATCGTGCAGACATCGAAATAGAAATTCTCAAACGCCTCGGTGCTCATGCCCGCCGCCTGCGCCATGCTTGGCGTCGGCCAGCGCAACACACACCAGCGCGTCTTGTTCACTCGATAGTTCAGCACCGGCCGCAGCGTTTTGGCATAAAGCGCCATGCGGTCGCTGGCCACGTCCGCCGTCTCGCTCGCGTTGTGGCTGCCCCGGATGGCGATGTAAGCCTGCACCTTCTTCATCCGGAACATCTCCACCTCGCGCACCAACTTGGCGTGCTTCTCGTTCGTCTCCTTCAGCATCTCCCGCGTGACGCGTGAATGCCGCACCTCAATGAGCGGCGTGGCGCCCGCCGCCCGCACGGCGCGGATCAATTCGACGGAAAACTCATCCGGCACATCGATCATATCGAGGAGGATGTGCTCGCCCTTTTTCATGGCGGTGGAATACCCGACCAGCAGTCGGGCCAGCTTGGAATAACGAGGATCGGTCATAGAATTTGCCGGATAAACTAGTTAACGCCACCGGTTTGTCGAGCAATCATCCAGCGCCCCCCCACCTGGAGGCGCATCCCGAAGTTGTTGGTGGTTGCTCCCTCTCCTCCCTCGGCGGGAGGAGAGGGCCGGGGAGAGGAGGGCCGTTCAGACTGCTGGGAATCCCCTCTCCCCAACCCTCTCCCCGTCCGACGGGGTGAGGGAGCAGCCGCCTGCGGACGACGAGTCAACCAACATCCTGGAGATGCACGGCCCACCTGGTCGCAGATCCGACATCAATTTCCGCAAGCCGGAGGCTTGGCAGCCATTAGCCGGGTCGAGCACCAGCGATACCCCCGGTAAAGTCGATTCGATCCGCACCCCGGCAGGGCGTGCCAGAACCGTCCGCCAAAAAGCCAACGCCTCGGCTTACAGCCGGACTTTCAAACGCTGCTGCTCTCGGCTTCGAAAAAGACGCTCGCGGCGCTTCGTCTCCGCACTCAATAATTCCTCCGCCGACCAACCTTTGCCCTGTGCGAATTGCGTCAGCAAAAACAATTGCTTCGCCACCGCTGATTTACTTTGGCGAGGCGCAGCATTGACGCCGTCGATCAGCTTCCCCTTGCGCGCCTTCTTCACCAATTTCTCCGCGCGCAACAAGGCCGGCAAATGTTTGGGAATGCCATCCAACACTGAAGGCCGCTCATGCCGCGTGCCCTGCTTCTCCGACTTTTTAATCTGCTCCCAGTTCGCCCAGACCTCGGCCACGTCTTTCACCTTCACCTTGCCGAAAACATGCGGATGCCGGCGGATCAACTTCTCCACAATGTGCCGCGCGACCTGCTCGAAATCAAACGCGCCGCGTTCCCGGGCAAGCTGGCAATGAAAAATGACCTGCAACAACAGATCCCCCAACTCCTCCAGCATCTCGTGGTCGTCACCGGCCTCGATGGCATCCATCAATTCATAGACCTCCTCCACTGCGTGAAAACGCAGCGTCCAATGCGTCTGCTCGCGGTCCCAGGGACAGCCTTCCGGCGAACGGAGCTTGGCCATGACGGCCAGCAAATCTGCAATGGCGGTTCTCTTCATACTTCCAGATTGTCGCAAATCACAGCGGCGATGAGCAGCTGCGTGACCTGTTTGAGAAATTTGTGATCAAGCGTCTCCGGCAAATCGCTGTCGCGGTGGTAATGTGGATTGCGGAATTCCGAGGTGTCGGTCCACATCACCGACGGAATCCCATGCCGCCAAAACGGCGCATGATCGCTCCGTAACAGAACGGGCAGTTGTTTCTCAAAACCCAACAGCACGCGCAGACCAATCGTTCGAAAATCGGGGAGATAGGTTCTGGCTTGCCGGAGCACGTGCTCCATTGGCTCCGCAGAATCGCGGTTCGCCAAAAGACCAAGAAAATCTCCGGTCGTTGGAATCTGAATCGGCAGGCCCGATGGCGTCTTTTGCGAATCTGGCACGCGGGACGCAAAACCAACCATCTCCAAAATGTGGGCGCAGACAATTTCCTTCCGCTCGCGCGGGGTGAGTCGCTCGACGTAGTCATGGCTGCCCAGCAATCCATCCTCTTCGCGATTGAACGCGATGAAAGTGACCGGCCTCGACGGTTGCGCGCGGGCCAGCGCCTTGGCACATCCCAGCATGGCGGCTACCGCGCTGGCATTGTCATCGGCACCCGGGGTAAATGCGGTGCTGTCGAAATGCGCGCCCACCAACTGCCTCGGCCCGGCGATCGCCGGCGGACTGGCCACCACGTTGTAGAACTTGCCTTGCAGGGAGACGGTGTAGCCCCATTGCCTGAAAAGTCCGGCAATCGTCTCCGCCGTCTCGCGGTTGGCTTTCGGTTGGGCTACGAAATGTCTTGGGACGGAGAGCCCTTGCACCCAACCCCGCAGCTCTCCTTCAGCAACGTGATCCATCAACTCGCGAACGGAGGCGCTCGTTTGCGCGGGCTTCAACTTGGCGGCGTGACGGACAAGCATGACAGAACGTTCAGAGAATGACCAGGTCGTCGCGGTGCACCAGCTCAACCCTGACAAGTTTTCGGGCCCGCACTTCGTCGGCACTGAACTTCGCGATGCCGCGCGCGAACTCGGTGCCGTCCAGGTCGCAGATCCGCACGACCTCGCCCGCCGCAAAATCACCCTCGCATCGCGCCACGCCGGGTGGCAGCAGGCTCTTGCCGCCTTCACGCAATGCCTTCTTCGCGCCGTTATCCACGCACAGCGCCCCTTTGGGATGATGGAAAAATGCGATCCAGCGTTTGCGTCCCGCCAGTTTGCTGGCCTGTGGCACGAAGATGGTACCCTCGTCGCCTCCCGCCAGAATTCGCGCCAGCACGGCCTTTTTCTTGCCGGACGCGATCACCAACGGAATCCCCGAGCGCATGACAATCTTGGCGGCTTGAATTTTTGACGCCATCCCGCCCACCGCCGTGGTGCTCGTCGTCCCACCAGAAAGTTTTTCCACCGTCTCGTCCACCCGCTCAATCGTCGGAATCGTGCGCGGTTCATCCTTGCCGAAATTCTCGATGACGCCGTCCACCGTCGTCAAAATGACCAATAAATCGGCGGGCAGCAGTGACGCCACGAGCGCGGAAAGCTTGTCG
>JAYUBJ010000600.1:0-3636 GCA_043740915.1 Verrucomicrobiota bacterium | reverse complement strand
ATTCCCAACGGCGCGCGCGGAGCGACGCGCCCGACCTGCTGAGGGGACCGCCTCACCCCCTTAATCACACCCAGCCCCCCCCCTTTCCGGCTTGACCCTCGGTGGCGAAAGGGGTTTTCTCTCAGCGCACTTTTTATGGCCGGCGACAAGAGTACACTCGATGAACTGCGGATCGACCGGAGCACTCCGGTAAAGACAAGCAAGGGCCCTTTCATCTTCATTGCACTGATCGTGTTGGGACTGGCCGCCGCCGCCGCGTGGTGGTGGCTGCCCGGCCGAGCGCAGGCCCTCGAAGTGCGCACCATCACCGCGCGCGAGATTTCCGCCGGCGGTTCCCGCACGCTCCTCAATGCCTCGGGATACGTGGTCGCCCGACGCGAGGCCACCGTCTCCTCCAAGGTCACGGGCAAGGTGACCGAGTTGTTGATCGAAGAAGGCATGAAAGTGAAGGAGGGCCAGATTCTGGCCCGTCTGGATACCTCGAATGTCGAGGCGAACCTCCACCTCGCCGAGGCGCAACTCGAAGTCGCCAAGACAACCCTCCTCGAGACGCAGGTCCGTTTGCGCGAATCCGATCTTGAACTCCGTCGGGTGACTAATCTTACCAAAAACAAAATCGCCTCCCAAGCCGACCTGGACCACGCCGAGGCGGAATTCAATTCCACCAAGGCCCGGTTGGACCGCCTGCAAGCCGAGGTTTCCGTCGCCGATCGGCAGGTGGGCCTGTGGACCCAGCAGATGGACGACGCCGTGATTCGCGCGCCCTACGCTGGGGTGGTCACATCCAAAAACGCGCAGCCGGGTGAAATGATTTCGCCCATCTCCGCCGGCGGCGGTTTTACGCGCACCGGCATTTGCACAATCGTGGATATGGACTCGCAGGAGATCGAGGTGGACGTCAACGAGAGCTACATCAATCGCGTCGAAGCGGACCAACCGGTGCAGGCCACGTTGGACGCCTATGCCGATTGGAAAATTCCCTGCAAAGTGATTGCGATTGTTCCGACGGCGGATCGGCAGAAAGCCACGGTCCGGGTCCGCGTCGCTTTCGAGAAGCTGGACCCGCGGATCCTCCCGCACATGGGTGTGAAGGTGGCGTTCCAGGGGGCGGACGCCAAGCCGGCCTCGGAAAAGGTGGGGGGAGTCGCGGTGCCGAAGAGCGCGTTGCGGCAGGAGGGCGGGAAGGACGTGGTCTTTGTGATGAACGCCGGCCGGGCGGAACGCCGGATGGTCACGCTCGGCGAATCGAAGACGGAGGAGATTTTGATCCGAACAGGCTTGGCGGCGGGCGACAAGGTCATTGTTGATCTGCCTGCGGACTTGATTGACGGGGCAAAAATTCGGGAGGAAAAACAATGAGTACGAACAATGGCGTGTTGGTGAAAGTAGCGGGGGTGGACAAGGTTTTTCGGCGTGGAGCGGAGGAGATTCACGTCCTGGCGCGCCTGAGTCTCGATGTGCCGCAAGGCGAATTTCTGGCGCTGATGGGTCCTTCTGGTTCCGGTAAATCCACCTTGTTGAATCTGATCGGCGGCTTGGACCGTCCCAGCAGCGGCTCGGTGGAGATCGGCGGCGAGCGCATCGATCAAATGGGAGATCGCGCGCTCGCGGCGTGGCGGGCACGGCATGTGGGTCTGGTGTTTCAGTTCTACAATCTCATGCCGGTGCTCACCGCGGAACGGAACGTTGAACTTCCTCTTCTTTTGACATCACTCTCCAAGGTGCAGCGCAAGAAGCATGTGGCAGCAGCCCTCAATGTCGTCGGGCTTTCGCATCGCACCCAGCATTATCCGCGGCAGCTCTCCGGCGGTGAGCAGCAACGCGTTGGCATTGCCCGCGCCATCGTTACCGACTCGACGTTGCTGCTGTGCGATGAGCCGACGGGGGATCTGGATCGCAAGGCCGGGGATGAAATTCTCAGCCTGTTGCAGGCCTTGAATCGCGAGCATGGCAAGACCATCATCATGGTCACGCACGATCCGCATGCTTCGGCACGAGCGAGCCGGACGGTGTATTTGGACAAAGGGCAGCTTTTCACGGAGAGGCCCGAGTGAAATTCATTTCTCTTGTTTTGAGTAATCTGAAGCGGAAGAAGCTCCGCACGGCGCTCACGCTGCTCTCGATCTTCGTCGCCTTTATTTTGTTCGGCCTGTTGTGCACGATTAATGAGTCGTTGACTGCCGGCGTCTCGATGGCAGGCGCGGATCGGTTGGTCGTGCGCCATAAGGTGTCGCTCATCATGAGCCTGCCGGTGTCGTATCAAGCCCGGATGGAGCAGATTCCTTTGGTATCGTCCGCCGTGCACGTGACCTGGTTCAATGGCATTTACCAGGATGAGCCGAAAAACTTCTTCGGCAGTTTTCCGGTCAACCCGGAGCCATTTCTGGCGATGTATCCGGAGTTTGTGGTGCCCGAGGATCAGAAGCAGGCCTGGTTTAAAAAGCGTACGGGTGCGCTGGTCGGCCGCTCCCTCGTGAATCGGTTCAAGTGGAAGATTGGCGACCACGTGGCACTGGTCTCGCCGATCTGGCCGCGCAAAGGGGACGCGGCCTGGGAGTTTGATATTGTGGGCATCTACGATGCTGGAAAGAAGGCGACCGACACGTCCGGATTTTATTTTCGCTACGACTATTTCGACGAAGGGCGGGCCCGTGGGGAAGGGGAGGTGGGCTGGTATTTGGTAAAAGTGAAAAATCCTGATCGTGCGGTGGAGGTGGCCAAGGCGATTGATGATGAGTTTGCCAATTCGGCCTACGAGACCAAGGCCGAACCCGAGGGTGCGTTCATGCAAGGCTTCGCCCAACAAATTGGAGACATCGGCGCGATCATGATCGCGATTCTCAGCATGGTGTTTTTCACGATTCTGCTGGTTGCGGGAAATACCATGGCGCAATCCGTGCGCGAGCGGACCGAGGAACTCGGGGTCCTCAAGGCCATGGGTTTCTCGAATGAACTAGTCCTGGTGCTCGTGTTGGCCGAGTCGTGCCTGATCGCCGGGGTCGGTGGCTTCGCTGGCTTGGGGGCCGCTTGGTTGGTGACGTCCCGCGGGAGTCCCATGCCGGACTTGCTCCCTGTTTTTTATCTGCCGCTTCGATATTTGTACATCGGCGCAGCCTTGGTGGTCGGGCTCGGCTTGGTGGCCGGATTGCTGCCGGCGCTCCAGGCCATGCGTTTGAGAATCTCCGAAGCACTCCGGAGGGGGGCCTAGAATCATGCAAAACTGGTTTTCTCAAATTGTCTCGGTGACCCTCTTTAATCTGCGCACCATCCCCGAGCGCCTGAGTTCCTCCATCACCGCCGTGGTGGGAATCGCGGGCGTCGTCGCGGTCTTCGTCGGGGTTCTTTCCATTGCCGCGGGTTTCCGTGCGGCCATGACGGTGACCGGTTCCGATGATACGGCCATTGTCCTGCGCAGCAGTGCCGACAGCGAAATGAGCAGCGGCCTGTCCCGTGAAGAAGTCCGGCTCATCGCCGATGGCCCCGGGGTCGCGCGCACCGCCAATGGCACGCTGGCTTCCGCGGAATTGTTCGTGATCATCAATCTGCCGAAACGTTCCGGCACCAACGACGCCAACGTGCCGTTCCGTGGCGTCGAGAAAGCGGCGCTGGCGATCCGCGAGGACATCAAGATTGTGG
>JAYUBJ010000599.1:0-3637 GCA_043740915.1 Verrucomicrobiota bacterium | reverse complement strand
TCAGCAGCATTGCAGGTCGGCTTCCTCATTTATGCCGAGGCGATGCTGGCATTATTCATCATGGTAATTTGGACGGTCATTATTTTGGCAGGCATGTTTTCCAGCAAGGACAAGGCATTGATGTCAGAGCGCACGATTACGCTTGGCGGGGATTGTTTCATCTCCGACACATCATTTGCTCACTCGGAGTATAAGTGGCCGATGGTTCAGAAACTGGGTCGCACGCGTCGTCACATTTTTCTTTATCTCAACAAGGACAGCGCGGTGATTATTCCACGCCGAGCTTTTGAGAATGCATCACACTGGGATGGATTTTATGATTATTGTCAGAGCAAGACACGACGTACTGCCTGACAAGTCGCACCAACCGCCGTTGGTGCTTTCAGTTCGGCTGTTGCGGTTCACGTCATTTGGCCCCGCTTGGCTAAGTTTTTGCCTTAGAACAATTCGGCACTTTGAATAATTGAAATGATTCGCCTCAAAGACATTGCCGCGCGCGCCGGGGTTTCGGTCATGACCGTTTCCAAGGCATTGCGGGATGCCCCGGACATCTCCGCCAAAACCAAGGCGCGCCTCAAATTGCTGGCGCAACAGATGGGTTACATGCCCGACACCGCCGCGCAGGGCTTGCGCACGCATACCACCAAACTCCTCGGCCTCGTGATTTCCGCCGTGACGAATCCGATCTTCGCCCGCGTCGTGATGGCCATCGAGGAGGGCGCGCACGAGGCCGGCTACCAGGTCATCCTCGCCCATTCGCTCAACAACCCGGAACGCGAAGAGGCCTGCCTGCGCCGCCTGCTAGCGCGCCGCGTGGACGGCCTGTTCATCTTTCCCGCCTACCGCCCCGAGGCCACCGCGCCGGTTTATGAGGAAGTGCGGCGACGTGCCATCCCCACGGTCATCCTCGGGCACAAGGCGAAATTCTGCAGCCAGTTCGCCAACGTGGAAACCGACGATCTCGCGGCCAGCCACGCGGCCACGCGGCACCTGCTCGAACTCGGGCATCAACGCATCGCTTTTTTGAGCGGCCCCGCGGTGTGCCCGTGGGCGCACGAACGTTTCGAGGGCTACCGCCGCGCGCTGCGCGAGGCGCGCATCGAACTGGATGACCGGCTGGTGTTCAATGCTGGTGCGACCATTGAAGAGGGCGAAAAAGCCGCGCTGCAAATGCTCAACGAACATCTCGACGCCACTGCCGTACTGGCGGTGAACGACCTGGTCGCCATCGGCGCGGCGAACACGTTTTTGCAGCAAGGGATCAGGATTCCGCAGGATCTTTCCATCGTCGGTTTTGGCAATGTGCTGATCAGCGAATATTTTCGGGTGCCGCTGACGACGATTCGCCAGCCGAAATTCCGGCTGGGTGTCGCCGCCATGGAAGCAATGCTTAAGTTGTTGAAGGGCGAACGGGTGGAAACCAAACGGATCCCGGCGGAGCTGATCATCCGCGCCAGCACCAGCGCACCGAAGAGCGGGGCCAATCCGCCGGCCCGCTGAATATTCGAGCGGGACATGTCCGCGCGATTCTCCCCACGGTGGGGTGAGACTCCGTCGAACCCTATCTCGAGCGCAGCGAGGCGAGCCGAGCGAGCTTCCCCCCTCCTCCAGTCACATCCACCAGGAAATGCTCCTTACGCTCGCGCCTCCTGCGTCGGCAGTCAGGGCCCGACAGAGTCTTGCCCCACCAAGTACGGGGTATTTACTTCCGTCGCCAGGCGGCGACGAACATGCCATTGCCTTGCGTGTCTTGCGGCCACAGCCAGTGTGGATACGTCCGCGGCGGGGACGGTTTTTCAAATAAGTTGGTCAGCGGTAACGGTTCGAAATCGGGAAACGCTTTCAAGAAACCCTCAACCACATCCTCCGTTTCCGCCCGCGTGAGCGTGCATACCGAATAAACCAATTTGCCACCGGGCTTGACCGCCGGAGCCACCTGCCTCAGCAGCTTCGCCTGCACGTCAGATAATTCCCGGACATCCTCGGGTGTCGTCGTCCAGCGCGCGTGCGGATTACGCTGCCACGTGCCCACGCCACTGCAGGGCGCATCTACCAGCACACCGTCGAACTTCGTTTTCGTCGGCAGTTTCGCGCCGCCATCCCAAAGGGCCATCCGGTAGTTGAAGCCCCCGGCGCGCCGCGCCCGCAGTTTGAGTTTTTTCAACCGCCACTCGGCCCGGTCGCTCGCCCAGATGAGTCCCTGGTTCTGCATCAGATCGGAGAGGTGCAGCGTCTTCCCGCCCTCACCCGCGCAGGCGTCCCACCAGGTCTCGCCTGGCTGGGGATTGCACAACAACCCGACAGCTTGCGACGCGATGTCCTGCACTTCAAAGTCGCCCGTCTGAAACTCGGATGTGCGAAACAAATCTTCCGTGCCCTGATACTCGACGGCATCCGCGAATGACGGTTGCGGTGGAATCCAGCACTCGCCGAATGTTTGGGCGAGCGCCCGGCCCTGTCCGCGTTTCGCGCGTAACCAGAGGCGCGGCTCCAGTTGCAACGTGCGCAACCACTCGACGGGAACGTTGTCCATTTCGCTCCAGGTCCACTTCGGCACGGCGTGTTTCAAATCCTCGAAGGAAAAGCGTTCGGGTGAATTTGCATATTGCTCCGCGAGTTCCAATCCCTTGGTCAACTGCCGTTCCGCTATTCCAGGCAATTCCAACCAGCCGCGTTCACGGAAATAGGCGTCCAGAAAGCCGCGCCAGCGAAAATAAGCGAAGACCGCGCGGCTGATTTCCCGTGCCGTGCTGCGCGGCAGGCCGCGTTGTTCCCGCAGCGCCGCGCGCAACACCGCGTCGGCGTGCAGGTTGCGATCCGCGCACGCCACGACGTGCGCAGCAATGGTCATCATCTCTCTGGTCACCCTGCCGAGTATGCGTGTGGGCGGCGTCCGAGGCGAGTCTTCGTTGTGCGGGATTAGTCCTCGAACACAACCGAAACGGAGCGCGGCTGGGTTCGGCGCGGGCGCATACGCGTCATCCGAAGCCGGAGGCCACACACTCGAGCGGCTCGCAAGAGATTTTTTGGCCGGAGCGCTTTTCATAGCAGAGGTGTTCCCGGACTTGATGCGCCCTCCCTTGTTCTGGAGTAATCCGCCGCCCGGCGCCGGCGAACAGACACGCCCGCGTCGAACGGAACTGGCTTTCAAAGCAGGCTTCCCATAAACTGGCGCCGGTAATGAAGAAAAGTTTGAATCCACCAAGCTTGCTGGGTCAGCATGGGACGATGCAGTCATCGAACGAAAGCAATCATTCATGAAACGTCTGCGCAGCGAATCTTGGTGGAACGACCCGGGGAATCTCGGGATGACCGCGCTTTATCTGGAGCGCTTTCTCAACTACGGCCTCACGCCCGGCGAACTGCAATCGGGCCGCCCCATCATTGGCATCGCGCAGAGCGGCAGCGACCTGACGCCGTGCAATCGCGGGCATCTGCAAAACGTCGAGCGCGCCCGCGACGGCGTGCGCGATGCGGGCGGCATCCCGCTGGTGTTCCCCATGCATCCGCTCCAGGAATCGATTCGCCGTCCCACCGCGGCGCTCGACCGCAACCTCGCCTACCTCGGCTTGGTGGAGATTTTGCACGGCTATCCTTTGGACGGCGTCATCCTCACCACGGGTTGCGACAAAACCAC
>JAYUBJ010000598.1:0-3638 GCA_043740915.1 Verrucomicrobiota bacterium | reverse complement strand
TGTGGCTGCAACGCCTTTGCCGCCGGGTCACGCGCATTTTCCGATTGGAGATTCAAGCCACCGGAACCATTCCCACCAGCGGTCTGCTCATCTGCAATCACTTGAGCTATGTGGATATTTTGGTGCTGTCGTCGCTCGTGCCCACTATGTTTGTCGCCAAGCGCGAGGTTAAATCCTGGCCGGTCATGGGCTTGCTGGCCCAACTTGGCGGCACGCTGTTTATTGACCGCCAGCGCCGCACGCACGTCGGCGAGGTGAATGACGAAATTCAAGCCGCGCTCAACAGCGGTGCGCTGGTGGTTATCTTTCCCGAAGGCACCAGCTCGGACGGCCAGACCGTGCTGCCGTTCAAATCATCGCTGCTCGAACCCGCGACGCGGCTGAAGCATCTGCTCAATATTGGCCGGGTGCATTACACTTTGGAAAACGGCAGTGACGATGCAACCGTGGCCTACTGGGGCGACGCGACATTTTTCCCGCACCTACTGAACCTGTTGAGCCAGCCAAAAGTTCGCGCCGTCGTCCGATTTGCTCCGATGCCTAGCCACAGCACGGATCGGAAAGAGCTGGCGCAGCAACTGCACGCGGCGGTGTTGGGATTGAAGAATTAAGTGCGGCTAAAACTCAGAGTGGCCGTCGGCAAAGGCCTTGCTTAAAAACGGCTGCGTCCTACGCTTCCTGCTAATAAAAATGTTCAAACAAGCCTTCAAAAACATCGGCAATGTCCTCATCACGGATGCCGTGGCCGAGATCGCCAAAGTCTTCGCTGGATTCCAGAAGTATCTCTTTGCGGAGAAGGTGGCGTAGGGTTATTGCTGATACGCGCGCATGATTCCTTTCGTATTGCCATCCGCCTACCCCCGCATCCAGCGGGTGAACAGTTTCCAGGAACTGGTCACGACCCCGTTCGCCGCCGGCGTCAACGCCCTCTGCTGGCCGCGCACGTTGCCCGGCGATTTCAGCGAAGTCATGAGACTCCTCGGCGGCAGCTTGGGGGGGGGCGGGCGGAATCAATCCAGACAGCTTGACCGATACTTGACTCACACTTGACCCAGAGTTGACGCATTGGCAAACTGATTCGCATGAGCTATCAACCGCAATTCACCATCACAGCCGCTCTGCTGTCGCGGGTGGAAAGCATCGCCGCGCTTCGGGAGCGCATTCAAAGTGCGGCGGTGCAAGTGCCGTGGATTCCCGCGCTGCAAAAGGACACGCGGGCGCGCAATACCCACAGTTCGACGGCCATCGAGGGCAATCCGCTCACGCTGGAGGAAGTCCGCGCGCTGGAGGAGGGCACGACGGTGGCCGCACCCGTGCGGGCGCGGCGCGAAGTGCTAAATTATTTCGCGGCGCTCCGACATGTGGAGAAGCAGGCGGCGAAGAAGCGGTTGACCCACGAGGATATTTTTCGGCTGCACGCGATCATCGCCGGTGAGGTGATGGATCAGGGCGAGGCTGGGCGTTACCGGACGATGCGGGTGCGGGTGGGACAATTCGTGCCGCCACCGCCGGAGGATGTGTCGGGCCTAATGTTCGAATTGCTGGAATGGTGGAACAAAGATGCACCCAGCCTCTCGCCGGTGTTGAGTTCGGCCATCGTGCATCATCGCTTTGAGACGATCCATCCGTTTGCCGACGGCAACGGGCGTGCGGGTCGGGCGCTATCGTTGTGGGAGCTTTACCGGCGCGGTTTTGACTCCCACCACATCTTCGCCGTGGACGAATTTTACTGGGAGGATCGTCCGCGCTATTACGCGGCGCTGGATGCGGCGCGGCGCGAGGGCAACGACCTGACTTCGTGGCTGGAGTATTGCGCCGACGGATTGCGGCAAACGCTGGAGCGGGTGTGGGAGCGGATGGGGCAACTCTCCGTTTCATCGGCGCGCGAGAAGGTGGTCCTGCGTCCACGTCAGGAGCAGTTGCTGAAGCTGCTCGGCAAGAGCGGCGGCATGACGCCGTCGGAACTTTGGGCGGCGCTCAAGGTGTCCAAGCAAGGCGCGATGGATTTGCTGCGCCCGCTGGTGAAGGCAGGTTTGGTCAAGCGAGTCGGCACGTTGAAAACCGGACGCTATGTTTTGAAATGAGCGAGCTTGATTACCGACGCATCCAGCGGGTGAACAGTTTCCTGGAATTGGTCACGACCCCGTTCACCGACGGCGTCAATGCTCTCTGCTGGCCGCGCACGTTGCCCGGCGATTTCAGCGAGGTCGTGAGACTTCTCGACGGCAGCGAGGATATTATGGTTCTCGACGAAGCACGGTTGCTGGGTCTTCGTGTGAGCGCAGCGGGCAGGGTGGCCATAGACTTCATGCTGGCCGACCAGCGGTTGCTCCGGGAGCGCGACCTTGATCCCGTGCTCAATTGCATCCACGGTTATCCGCGCGACGAGGATGCCGGGCCGGTGGCTACGGATGTTTTTTCCTTCCACGTGGACAGTGCGACGGTGGCAGCCGATACCTGGCTCTGCACTTATCACGGGCCGGCGAGCGAAGGGCTGCGCAACGACGAGGCGCAACGGCGCGTGGACATCCCCGCCACCCGTGCAGAACTGCTCCAGCAATTTGGCGGGGAAGATAACGATGAGTTCCGCGATTACCTGAAAGAAAACTGTTACGACCTGCACTACGCGCCGACGCCGTCAGCGCGGCCTTTTGCCTTCGGTCTGGGTAACCTTTGGCGTATCGCCACTGAGTATCCCGGCAGTCCGGTGCCGCCGTGCATCCACCGCGCGCCCGCCACGTTGCCCGGCCAGCCGCCACGCTTGCTGCTAATCAGCTAAAAGCCTGTCTGAAAATGGTAGCGTCGGCCATCTTGGCTGACGTAGAGCCGTGGCTTCCAGCCCGGTGGAAAAAACGTCGCCTACCAGTCAACCATATAAAATAGGAGGGTCTCCGGAAGCCGAACGCTTTTTTCCGGGCGGCAAGATGCCGTCCTCTACGGCAGGCGGGACGCCCGCCGCTACTTTTCAAACCGGCTCTAAAAAGAACTTGGAAGTGTGGAATAGGAGGGGCAAGTTGTCCCGCCTTCTGCGCTCGACAAGGATTGTCACCGGAATGTAACTTTCCCGCCGGGTGGCGCAAATCTATCATCCGCAGGTCTGACCATTTTGGTAGCAATTTTTATGAGTGGATTTAAGCCAGAACATTTTATCAATCGCGAGTTGAGCTGGCTGGAATTCAACCAGCGCGTGCTCGATGAGGCGCTCGACCAGACGAATCCGCTGCTAGAACGGCTCAAGTTTTTCACGATTGTCAGCTCCAACCTAGACGAATTTTTTGAGGTGCGCGTGGCGAGCCTCAAGCAAGAAGTGGAAAGCGGGCAGGGGGAACGTAGCGTGGATGGCATGACGGCGCGCGAAACATTTCAGGCGATCGTCAGCCGCGTGCGCCGGATGGTCGCCGAGCAATATGATTGCTGGCGCGACGACCTGAAACCCGCACTGGCGAAGCACCGCATCCGCATCCTGGAAATGGATGATCTGACGGCCGCTGACTTGGGCTGGCTGGAGGAATATTACCTTACTAAAATCCGTCCGGTGCTGACGCCGCTGGCGATCGACCCGGCACATCCGTTCCCGCAACTGCTGAACAAATCGTTGAATCTGATGGTGCGGCTGGAATTGCTTCCGCGCGACGGCA
>JAYUBJ010000597.1:0-3645 GCA_043740915.1 Verrucomicrobiota bacterium | reverse complement strand
CTTCGCCCACCCCGACGATGAGCGGCGAACCGCGGCGGGCGGCCACGATGAGCCCCGGGTAATCGGCACAAACCACCGCCAAGCCATACGTGCCGATGACTTCGCGGAGCGCGCGCATCACCGCTTGCGCGAGCGGGTGAATGCCATCCGCGACCGCAGCCTCGAGGTTGGCGTCGCCGAGCTTTGCATAATGTTCACCGATCAAATGCGCCAGCACCTCGGTGTCGGTCGAGGAATGAAATTGGTGTCCCGCTTTCTCGAGGCGCTGCTTGAGGCGGTCGAAATTCTCGATCACCCCGTTGTGAACGACCGCGATCCGGCCGCTCTGATCCAGGTGCGGATGGGAGTTCTCGTCCGAGGGCGGGCCGTGCGTGGCCCAGCGGGTGTGGCCGATACCGGTCTGGCCTTCGACCGGCTGGTCGTGCAGGAGCCGGGCGAGGCCGTCGTCGATGCGGCCTTTTTTCTTCCGCGTCTGCAACGCACCGCCGTTCAACACCGACAGCCCGGCGCTGTCATAGCCGCGGTACTCGAGGCGACGCAACCCTTCGACGATGATGGAGGTCGCTGGTTGCCTGCCGATATATCCAACGATGCCGCACATTTTTGAATCTCGCTTTCCGGGTTCGGGGATGAGTTGCCGCTTGCTGTCGAGCGGGCGGCAGGGTATAAATGGCGGGATTGATCCGCAAGTAAGGATTTATCTATGTCGAACCGCACGCGCATGTCCCCCAACGTCGGCAATGTCCTCTCCATCATCATGGGTGGCGGACAGGGCACGCGCCTGTTTCCGCTCACGCGGGAGCGGTCCAAACCGGCGGTGCCGCTCGCGGGCAAGTACCGGCTGGTGGACATCCCGATTTCCAATTGCATCAATTCCGGCCTCAAGCGCGTCTATCTGCTGACTCAATTCAACTCCGCCTCGCTGCACCGTCACATCTCGCAATCCTACAAGTTCGACCATTTTTCCGGCGGCTTTGTGGAAATTCTCGCGGCGGAACAAACGTTCACCGACACCTCGTGGTATCAAGGCACCGCCGACGCCGTGCGCAAAAATCTGATGCATTTGTTGAACCACGATTTTGAATACGTGCTGATCCTGAGCGGCGACCAATTGTATCGCATGGATTACCGGCGCATCATCGAGCAACACATCGAGACCTCCGCCGACCTGACCATCGCCACCATCCCGGTCATCCGCCGCGACGCCACGGCACTGGGCATCATGCAGATCAATGGCGAACGCCGGATCACCCGTTTCGTGGAAAAACCGAAGGACCCGGCGTTGCAGGACTCGTTGAAGCTGGATCGCGACAGCTACGCTAAGCTCGGCATCGAGGGTAATGACGAATTCTTCCTTGCCTCGATGGGTATTTACGTCTTCAACCGCAAGGTGCTGACCGAACTGCTCAACAACAATCTCACCGACTTCGGCAAGCACATCATCCCCGGCGCCATCGAGACTCACCGCGTATTTTCCCACGTGTTCCAGGGTTACTGGGAGGACATCGGCACCATCCGCGCCTTCTTCGACGCCAACCTTGATGTGACCAGCGAACTGCCGCGTTTCAATTTCTTCGACATGAGCGCGCCGATTTACACCCGGCCCCGTTTTCTCCCCGCCTCGAAAATCAACGGCGCGGAAATCGATCACGCGATTATTTCCGAAGGGTGCATCATCAACCACGCGCGCGTGGCGCACGCCATCGTCGGGATTCGCAGCATCATCGGCCCGGGCAGCCATTTGAACCGGGTGATCGCGCTCGGCTGCGACTACTACGAGTCTGCCTCGTCCATCGCGCAAAACGAGGCGGCCGGCCGGCCGCGCATCGGCATCGGCAGCAACGCGCGCATTGAGAACGCGATCATCGACAAAAATGCCCGCATCGGCAACGACGTGGTGATTTCGCCGGCGGGCAAGCCGGAGAACGTGGATCATCCGCTGTATTTCATCCGCGACGGCATCGTGATCATCCCCAAGAGCGGCGTGGTACCGCACGGCACCGTGATTTAGGAATCAGTCTGGTTCGTTAAGAACCAGAACCGCACGCGTGTTGACCGCCGCTGTTCGTTCCCATGCGCCGGTACGCCGAGCACCAGCTCGGCCTGAACCAACCGCATCGCCTCAACGTGCCGATGCCGGTGCTCGGCGCTCCGGGGCGGGCCGATTAGGGTTACCGCGAATCCAACGCCGCTTCCCGTCATTTACATTCCCGGTTCTGGCTGTTAGAAACTCCGCGTGCCGAATCAAACCGCCAGCCTGTGGAATTCCCTGCGCGACTCACGCCGCCTCATCCTCATCGCTGGACCATGCGTAATCGAGAGCGAGGCCTTGTGCCTGAAGGTCGCGGCTTCCTTGCAGAAAACCTGCCGCAAGCTGGACATTACCTTTGTGTTCAAGGCCAGTTACGACAAGGCCAACCGCACCTCCGGCAAATCCTTCCGCGGGCCGGGCACGGAAGCCGGCCTGCAAACCCTCGCCCGCGTGCGCGCGAAAATCGGCGTGCCCATCCTCACCGACGTTCATACGGAAGCCCAGGCCCTGGCCGCCGGGCAGGTTGTGGACATCCTGCAAATTCCGGCCTTTCTCTGCCGCCAGACCGATTTGATCAACGCGGCGGTGGCCACCGGCAAGATTGTCAATTTGAAGAAAGGCCAATTCCTTTCGCCGCAGGAAATGGGGCAGGTAGTGAAGAAAGCGGCGGCGGCGGGCGGCGAAAAGTTTCTCCTCACGGAGCGCGGCACGACTTTCGGCTACAACAATCTGGTCGCCGACATGCGCTCGATTCCCATCCTGAAACATTTCGGGTTCCCGGTGATCTTTGATGCGACGCATTCGGTGCAACTGCCCGGCGGCGGTGGCGACAAGTCGGGCGGCCAACGCGAGTTCGCACCGGTGCTGGCGCGCTGTGCAGTGGCAGCAGGCGCGAACGGCCTGTTCATCGAAACGCATCCGGACCCCGACCACGCGCTGAGCGACGGGCCGAACATGATTCCGCTCGCCGAAATGCCGGCGCTGTTGAAGGGCCTGCTCAAAATCCACGCGGCCGTGCGTTGAAAATGTCGCGCGCAAAACAAAATGCCAGTCCGCCCCCGCAGGCTGCCGTCCACCCTGCCGGACAGTCGGTGGAGCTGGAGGCGCGGCTGGAGAAAATCAAATGGCTGTTGTGCGATGTGGACGGCGTTTTGACGGATGGCGGAGTGTTCATCGGCGGCAAAACGGAATTCAAACGGTTCGATATCCAGGATGGCCTGGGTTTGGTGCTGTTGCGTCGCGAAGGCATCAAGGTGGGTTGGATTTCCAGCCGGCCTTCGGTTGCCACGGCGTTGCGCGCGGCGGAGTTGAAAATTGATTTTCTGCACCAGGACAAAGGCGGCAAACTGGCCGTCACCGAAGCCCTGCTGGCGCGAACCGGATCACGCTGGACGGAGGTCTGCTACGTGGGCGATGATCTGGTGGATCTGGCTTTGCTCAAGCGGGCGGGCGTGGCGGTGGCGGTGGCCAATGCCACCGACGAAGCCAAGGCCCTGGCGGATTACGTGACGCGCGCCTGCGGCGGCCACGGCGCGGTGCGCGAAGTGGCGGAGTTGATCTTGAAGGCCCACGGCAAATGGCCACGGTTGGTTGCGGAATATTCGGCATGATGA
>JAYUBJ010000596.1:0-3646 GCA_043740915.1 Verrucomicrobiota bacterium | reverse complement strand
AAAGGTATTTGCGCAACTCCCCATTCAACGCGCGCCGCGGTGCGCTGTATTGAACCAGCGCCGCGGGTTGCCGCCGCACTTCATCGGCGGATTTCACGCCGGCGTCCAGGATCCGCCGCTCGGCCGTTTCCACCACGTCCCGCACCTGGCCGTCGATGAGGCAACGAATGATGAAGTAGCGGCGGCACTCGTCGGCCAGCTCGCCGAACTGGCGTTTCACCGTGCGCGCCGCTTGATGCCAGATGCGCACGTCCCGCCGCAGATTCTTTTCCGTCAACAGCCCCGCGTCCAATCCGTCATCGAGATCGTGGCTTTGATAAGTGATTTCGTCGGCGAGATTGGCGACCTGTGCCTCCAAGGAGGAGCACTGCGCCTCGAACCCGCTCCCGGGAGCCGGGTGGTCGTGGCTGGTGCGATGCTTGACCAACCCCTCGCGGGCTTCCCACGTCAGGTTCAGTCCCGGAAAGCCGGGATACTTTTGTTCCAGTTCCTCGACGACGCGCAGGCTCTGGCGGTTGTGCTCGAAACCGCCCTGATCTTTCATCAGCCGATTCAAAGCCGCCTCGCCCTTGTGGCCGAAGGGTGAATGTCCCAGGTCGTGCGCGAGCGCAATGGTTTCGGCCAGGTCTTCGTTCAGTTTCAGGGCGCGGGCGATGTTGCGTGAGATGGCGGCCACCTCAATCGTGTGGGTGAGCCGGGTGCGCAGGTGGTCGCCGCTGCCGTTGAGGAAAACCTGCGTCTTGTATTCGAGCCGGCGGAAGGCGCGCGAATGGATGACACGGTCCCGGTCACGCTGGTATTCGGTGCGCCATTCCGGCGGCGTTTCCGGGTATTTTCGCCCGCGGCTGTCAGCGGAGCACTGGGCGTAGGGGGCGAGGTTTTGGCGTTCCAACGCTTCAAGTTCCGTGCGGGTGCGGGGCATCGTTCAAGGGCCAGCCGCCGGGGGTTCGGTGGCCGGTGGAAATACTAATTCGCCAGCAACTCCTGCACGGACACGCCCCGAAGTTCAAACAGCCGGCGGATGGCGTCCTCGATCAAGTTGTTCGGACACGAGGCACCGGCCGTAATGCCCACAGTGATCTTCTTCCCTTGGGGCAGCCAGTCGCGCGTCTCCACTTCCTGGTGCTGGTGCTGGTCGTAGTGCACGATCAGTTTGTCGGAAACCATCTTGGCCGCGTTCTTGATGAAAAACGTCGGCAGCTTCGCCTCGCCCATCTCCGCGAGATGCGAAGTGTTGGACGAATTGTAACCGCCAATGACGACCAGCAAATCCATCGGCTCGCGCAACAGTTTTTCGAGCGCATCCTGGCGGTCCTGCGTCGCGCCGCAAATGGTGTCGAAGAAGCGAAAATGCTGTTCACGTTGCGCCGTGCCATATTTTGTTTCCATGGCGGCGCGCAGGCGGCGCTGCACCTCCTCGGTTTCGCCCCGCAGCATGGTGGTTTGATTGGCCACGCCGATCGCCACCAAATGGACATCGGGATCGAAGCCCGGCGAGTAGGCGCCTTTGAATTTTTCCAGGAACTCGGCTTTGTTCCCGCCATTAAGGATGTATTGGCAAAGGTAATCGGTTTCGGACAGCGTGAACACCACCAGGTAATGCCCCCCGGCAGTGGCGGTGGCCTGCGAACTGGTCGCCTTGGTTTCTTCGTGCCACGCCTTTCCATGGATGATGCTGGTCACCGTTTCACGCGCATACTGGCGCACCCGTTTCCACACACTCATCACGTCGCCGCAGGTGGTGTCCACAAACCGGCAGCCTTTGGCCTCCAGTTTTTTCCGGGTGGAAACCTCCGTGCCGAACGCGGGAATGATCACCACGTCATCCGCCTTCAAATCCTCGATGTCCGCGTTCTTCTCCTTGCCGGAGAGAAACTTGATGTCCATCGCCTGAATCTGGTCGTTGACCTCGGGGTTGTGAATGATCTCACCTAGAATGTAGAGCGGTTGGTCGGGGTAAACTTTGCGGGCCGCATAAGCCATGTCGATGGCCCGCTCCACGCCGTAGCAAAAGCCGAATTCCTTCGCGAGCTTGATGGTGAGCAGGCCGTCGGCAGACAGGACGTGACCTTTGGCGCGGATGCGTTCCACGAGTTCGCTCCGGTAATGGGACAAAACCTGGGCTTGCACCGCCTGCATCACATCCGGGCGGCGGAGATTGATTTTTTGCGGCGCACTGGGCGCGTGAATCGACATAACCAGACTAGTGTAACAGCGCCGGACGCCGCGTCGAGCAGACTTTTCATCCCCGACCCGGACGCACCGGGGGAGGCACAGAAAGAAATTGCCCTGTTAAAATGTTTCGGTTACAAGTGCAAGTAGATTTGCGCCACGCAGGCTCGCTCGGCGGAGCACGGCATCGATTTTTAAAAATTATCATATGGCCGACGCAGGAAATCAATCCAAGGACGGTTCCGATCTCGGCCCGACCATCCGCGCGCTCGCCGAGGGGCAAAAGGTTTTCGACAGCCGGTACACGCTCATGAAGATCGTGGGGCGCAGTCCGTCCAGCGTGGTCTGGCTGGCCTGGGACGAAAAGCAGGATCGCGATGTCGCGTTGAAATATTTGCCGGAGATGGTCAAGGAGGACTCCTCCGCCCTGGCGGTGCTGAAGCGCGAGGTGTTCAAGTTGCAGGAATTGAAGAATCCGCTGCTCATCCCGATCTACGCGGTGGAAGATGAAGGCAAGGTTGTCGCGATCGTGACCGAATACATCGAGGGAAGCACGCTCAACGACTTGCGGATCAAGAAGAGCAATCAGGTTTATTCCCCGACCGAACTGTCGGACTGGGTGCAGCAACTTTGCCGCCTGCTTGAATACGGCCATTCCGAAGCCCAGTTGGCCCACGGAGGGTTGAAGCCGTCCAACCTGATTGTCAGCCAGAAAGGCGCGTTGCGCGTCAGCGATTTCGCCCTCGAACGGCAGGTCAACGCGTTCGTGAATCGCGTCTGCGAGGGCCGCGCGAGCGTACCCAGCTTCACCCACCTCAGTCCGCAGCAGGCCGCCGCCGTGCAGGCGAAGGACCACGAATACGTCATCACCGCGGCGGACGACATTTATTCGCTCGGGGCCACCCTTTATGAACTCCTCACGAGCAAGCCGCCGTTTTACACCGGTGACATCCTGCTCCAACTGAAGCAAAAAATCCCCCCGCCGATGACCCATCGGCGGAAGGAGTTGCGCGTTATTGGCGACCCCATCCCGCGGGTCTGGGAGGAAACCATCGCCGCCTGCCTCGGCAAAGACCCGGCCCAGCGGCCTCCCTCGATCCCCCAGGTGGTGGAAATGTTTGGCCTCACCGCCGTGCCGACCCCCGAAGCCCCGCCTAGCTTGGAGGCCGAAACCGCACCCGCTGGCTCGAACAAATTAATGATCGCCGGTGGCGTCATGGTGTTGCTCATCGCCGCTTTGCTCGGCCTGGTTTTTGGCGGGAGCAAGAAGCCCGACCAGACGAGCAATATGGTCACCCGGACTAATGTCGTGACCACCACCAACCTGTCGGCGGAAGCCACGAAATCGTTGCGGGACGCGGAAGCCAAACGCGCGGTGGCGGAGGCGGAAACCAAGCGGCTGCTGGCCAGCGTGGAGAAATCCAAGCAAGACGAGGCCAAGCGCGGTGCCGATGCGGAGAAGGCCCGCAAGCAG
>JAYUBJ010000595.1:0-3646 GCA_043740915.1 Verrucomicrobiota bacterium | reverse complement strand
TTCCGCGACTCCACGGTTTGTCGCCGCCCCCGCCGAGCAGGCTGTTGACCTCCCATTTTTCGTCGCGCTCGAACAAATTCCGCAAATAGCGAAACTCCCAGCGGGGCCGGCCATCGAGCAGCAGCAATTTGGGTTTCTCGGTGTTCGCACTCAGACGCAACGTGCCGATGTTGTTCTGCTTGTCCTTCTCGCCTTCCACCACGCTCGCGCTCACCTTCATGGTCAAAGGCAGATTATTGAACTTGATCTGCTTGTCCTGTCGCTGCATTTCGTCCTGCACCAGTTCCTTGATGGCGAATTCGTACGGAATGGCGCGCAGATGCCGTTGCTCCGTGAGAAAACTTTTTTCCCACAGCGTGCGTCCGCCGGCCTCGATTTTGAGGACGAAGGGTTTGCCCGGCGGCATGTCATCCTTCAACATGATTTCCCCCTTCACGCGCGCTTCTTGAAAGACCGTGTCCGGCCCCTTGACCTGCAGGATGGCCAGGTCGTGCGGGAGCGTGGGCGAACCGATGCCCACGGTGAAAATGGGAATGCCGCGATTGCCGAGAATCTTGGCGGTCTGCAGCGGGGAGGTGCCGGAGTTGTGCTGGCCGTCGGAAAACAACACCACCGCGACTCGATCCTCCTTTTTTCCCTGCTCGATGCTGCTCTTGATGCCATCGCTCAGGTCGGTGCTGCTGTTGGTGGGCGCGAACGGAAAGTTGGCCGGGACCTTGAAGGATTGATCGAGCTTCCCGGAACCGGGAAACCACATCACCTCCGGGCGGGAGTTGGCCAGGGCCAGCAATTCGATGTGATGCTTGGTGGCAAGATCCGCGAGCAAACTGTCCCGGCCATAAAGCAGCATCGCCTCGGCCCGTTGCCAGCGCGTGAGCGTGTCAAATTTTTGCAGCGCGGTTTTGATCGACTCATCGTTGGCGGCCACCAAGCGGTTGACCTGGATCACCACGGTTTTCTGCAACTCCATCTGCCAGCGCACGGCCGCGTCGGCGAGCGCCTGCAGGTCGGCGGCAAACTTCTTGAGATTCGTGCCGGCGTTCTGGTTGGCGAGCCGCTGGGCGGGCGTGAGCAATTCATCGCGGAGCTTGTTCTTGGGCGATGCGCCCGGCGACCACGTCTCGGCCGGAACTTTGCCCACGGCCTCGACGGCGGCCTCGAGTTCCCGCACGGCATTGTGCGCGACGGTTTTCAAATCCGCGCTGGACATCTCCGCGCGCGCCGCACCGGCTTGTTGTTCGGCGGCGGACAACCGGGCCAGCGCCCGGTTCAATTCTGGATCGAATTTTCCCGTCGGCAGCCAGCCCATTTTTTGCGCGATGAGGAGTTTGCGCGACACCTCCATCTGTTCGTCGGTGATGCCCATGCTCTGCGAGGAATCGACGAACAAGATCACGCGCGCGAGTTGGCCGATGATCTTGCGATGATGCAGCACCGGCCCGGTGAGCATCATCACGATGAAAAACACGGCAGCAGCGCGCAGCAACGGCAGCAGCCAGCGCAGGTGATCCTTGCGTGCCCGCGTTTCGCGCCGATAAAGCCGCCACGCGGCGTACGCCAGCAGCAACGCCACCGGCAGGCCCGCCCATAATTTCCAATCCCCCAGGAAACGGAGATCGGTCATGACCCCCTCCGCGCAAACCATTGTTGCAGGAACAACTCGCCAAAAACCAAAACCAGGAGCAACCAGAGCAAAGGACGCCAGATCTCGCGGCCGAAGCGGCGATTTTGATCCAACTGTTTGTATTCCGCGTGCGTGTTCACCAAATTCGCCTTCATGGCGGTGGCCACTTTCTGCTGTTCGGATTCACTAAGCTGTTTCAAATCCGATTCCGTGCGCGCGGTGTTGACGACGAAATGGATCGTCGTGTTGTCCGGCGAAGTCAAGCGGTAGAGGCCGGGGCGGCGCGTCTGGTTGAACTCCACCACGCTGCGCACACCCTTGCCTACGATCGGCAGCTCCACCTTGTTACCCGCCGGATCGATCAACAGCGCTTTCTTCCCCGAGTCGGCCTTGGGTAGAAACGCGAGCAGCGGCTTGCCCACATCCACGTTGCGCGGCGGAAACACCGTCGAGGCCAGATAGGTCGTCAGACGCTGCATCAGCGGCAGATAAAACGGCCGCACCGGCAAGTTGCTCCAATCGGCGTCGCACGGCGTGGTGCATTGGATCACGCGGCCTTCGCCATATTTTTTCTCGATCAGAAACGGATCGCCGCTGTCCAGTTGGGCCAGAACGGAAATGTTGTTGTCGCCCGGACGCGCCCGCGTTTTGTACCACAGCTTCACTTCGCCATCAGCGAGATTGCCGTTGCGCGGGTCGTTAAACATGTCCAGCGCCGCGTGGGTATAGTGCGACGCCACGATGCGCGCCGGCGCGACCTTGTCATCCAATGCCCCGGCCAGCGACGTCATCTGCAGCGGCAGCAGCCCGTTGTCGAGGGTCATGGTGGTGTTGTACCATTCGATATTGATGCGATCGCCCGGGAAAATCAGCAGCCCGCCGCCATCGCGCACAAAATCCTTCAGGGCGCGCAATTGCACATCGGTAAGTTGACGGACATTGGCCAGCACCACAACGCGCGATTTGGAAATGGCCTCGACATTCAGGTCCCGTGCTTCCACCACCTTGGGTGCGATGAGATCAGTCAGGTCGAGCTTGGCGACGCCGAAGGGTTGGAGCGCGATTTCCAGAAAGTCCGTTTCGCCCTTGAGCGGCTCGGAACTGGGATCGCCGTTGACGAGCAACACCGGCACGCGGTCCCACACCGGAATGCTCGCCTGATACGAATTGTCCGCCGTCAACGTGTCGGCGTCGGCGAAGACCTCGACGACGTGCGAGCCGGCCGTTTCGAAGGCGTGGGTAAAGAGCACCTGGCGGTCTTCGTTCGGCCCCAGCGAAATTTGCGCGGCGGAACGCTCCTTGCCGTCCACGCGGAAATAGACTTTCAAGTCAGGATAAGCGCGGTCGCCAAAGTTTTTCAAATTGGCGCGCACCTGCACCGGCTGGCGGACACCGAACACCAACCGCGAGAAATCCAGCGAGTCCACACTCACATTGTCCCGGCCCTCGGCGCCGATATGGAACAGGGTCAATTGCGGTTTGATCGGCATTTTGTTCAACAACTCGGCCACCCGCGCGCGCGCCGGTGCTTCGCTTTCGCTCCAGCTCACTTTCTGAAAATCACTGATCACCACCATTTCGCGGTAGGGATGCTGCATCTTCGCCAGGATGCCCGCGCCGGCCTCGAGTGATTCCGGCACGGCGGCCGATCCGAAACCGGCGTCCAAGGCCAGCATCTCTTTGCTCACCCGGCCCAGATCGAACGATGGTGAATCAAACATCGTGGAAACGCCGCCCGCCATCAGCACCACCGAGACATCGGAGCCGCGGCCCAGGTCGTCGATGATTTTGCCCGTCGCTTCCTTTGCCTGGTGAAAATTGCCGCTGGCCGTGCCGCCGTATTCCATCGAGTAGCTGTTGTCGAGCACAACGACGAGCGAAGTCTTCGCCGCGCCGACCAGCGATTCGAACCCCGACAACACCGGCCGTGCCATGAGCAGCGCGAGCACGGCCGGGATGCAGCACCGGAGCAATAACAGCAGCAGCTGCTCGAGTTTCAGGCGGCGCTTGTTGATCTTGATC
>JAYUBJ010000594.1:0-3665 GCA_043740915.1 Verrucomicrobiota bacterium | reverse complement strand
ACCTTTTGAACCTAATAATGGCCTGGACGAAACTCAAACTTGGCCTCGGCGCACTGGTTGTGGCTGGAGTGGTGGCCATGTTAATGATTCAACTGCAGGCACGGAACCGGATGCGCGGTGAAAACGCAGCGTTGCGCCGGCAGATCGCGCAACTCCAATCCGAGAACGCAGGTCTTTCCAGTCGGGTGGCGGCGGCGAAGCGCACGCCGCGTGTTCCCGTGCCGCGACTGCGGTCCGCCGGTCCGCCGGTCGAGCCATCGGCGGAGGTTTTCCAGCGCACCAATCTTTACGCCCGGTTGTTGAAGGCTGGCAATGACACCCGCTTGACGCTCGCACAAGTCCAGCCTTACCTCCAGGCGAATGGACGCAACGCGGCCAGCCTCCTCGCGGCATTCCGGGCCACCGGCGATCCGGCGCTGTTGCAGGAAGCGCTGGAGAAATATCCGAACAATCCGCAGGTGGATTTCGCCGCCGCACTCAATAAGGACACCCCACCCGAGGAACGCCGACAGTGGTTGGACGCGCTCAAAAAGTCGGCGCCCGACAATGCGCTGGGGAACTATCTCTCGGCCCTGGACTTTTTCAATTCCGGCAAGAGCGATCAGGCCGTGCAGGAACTGATCGCCGCCTCCGGCAAACCGCAGTTCCAGGACTACACGAGAGAATTTGTTCAAAGTGCTGAGGAAGCTTATCGCGCGGCGGGTTACCCGGCCGCCGATGCCAAAACGCTTGCCACCACGGGGCTGCTCCTGCCGCAGCTTGCGGAGGTGAAACAGTTGGGCTTGGACATGGTTAATCTGGCGGCTTCCTATCGGCAGGCGGGTGATGAAGCATCCGCCCTGGCGACTCTGCAAATGGCTGCGAACCTTGGCCAGGGCTATCGCAACGCCTCGAGCGAGCAGTTAGCCGGGCAACTGGTTGGCCTGGCGGTCGAGAACATGGCCCTCAATGCCATGAGTCCCAGCAGTCCCTACGGCGACTCGAGCCAAACCGTCCAGGATCGCCTCAACCAACTCGCCCAACAAAGAGCGGTGCTGCAGGAACTCACCCAGCAGATCGGCCCGATAATGGAAACGATGTCGGACCAGGATTGGATCAGTTTCAACGATCGTTTGATGATCTTCGGCGAAGCACCCGCGATGCGGTGGCTGGTAAACAAATACGGGACGAAGTAATCGAGTTTAGGTGCCTGTCTAAAGAGCCATGGCAGACGCCTTATTAGTTCGTGTGCTGCGGCCGGATTCAGTGGTCCATTTCCACGTCCGGCGGACTCGCATTACCCGCGAAGTGGAGGAGTTCCAGGATCTCGACCCGGAAGCGAAGAAACTCCGGGCTGTTCCGCTGCCGTGGCCGGGCCAGAGTGATGGCAATGGTTCGCTCGATCCGGCCGGGACGCGGTGTCATGATGAGAATGCGATCACTCATGTAAATTGCCTCATCAATGTCGTGAGTGACGAGCAGCATGGTGGTGTTGCGGGCTTCCCACAGGCGCAGCACTTCGTCTTGCATCCGCATGCGGGTGAAGGCGTCGAGCGCGCCGAGCGGTTCATCGAGGAGTAGAACTTGCGGGTGGTTGATCAGCGCCCGCGCCAGGGCCACGCGCTGGGCCATGCCTCCGGAGAGGTGATGCGGGTAGGCGTTCGCGAACGATTCGAGGCCAACCAACCGCATGAACTCGTCCACTTCAGGGCGTTTTTCGGGCAGCACTTTGCGCGCGATGAGGCCGGCCTGGATGTTGCGGCGAACGGTCAGCCAGGGGAACAAATTGGGATCCTGGAAGACCAGACCACGGGCCGCACTGGGGCCGGTGATCGGCTCGGTCCCCACCCAGAGCTCGCCCGAGTTCGGCGTGTCAAGGCCAGCAAGCAGCCGTAAAAGGGTGGACTTCCCGCAACCGCTTGGCCCGATTATGGAGATGAGTTCACCGGCGGCGACCTCCATGGACACCGCGTCAAGCGCGCGCGTGCGGACATTGGGGTCGTCGGGCGTGGGAAAGTCTTTACTCACGCGCCCGACGCGGATCGAGGAGCCTTCGGTCGCGGCGATGGGCGCGGCGGCGGTTACCATTTGATGGTTCCCTTCTGCCAGACGAGGACGCGATCGCGGACTTTGAACAGCACGGTCATGATGGTGGAGAAGAAGGCGGCCATGATGACCAGCGCAGCATAGACCTTCCCATACTCGGCCCAACCTTGGGCCCAGGCCACATACCAGCCCAGGCCGGACTTCACGCCGACAGTCTCGGCCACGACCAACGTCAGGAAGGATGCCCCCAGCCCCATGAACAAACCGATGAAGATGTTCGGCATGGCGGCGGGAATGGCGACGCGGAAAATCAGGTATCCCTGGCGCGCGCCGAGCGTACGCGCGACATCGAGGTAAGACGCGCGCGTGTTCGAGATGCCCGAGGCGGTCAGCATAGTGACGGGGAACCAGACGGCGAGTGCGATCAAACCCACGGCTGAAAATGTGGTCGAGGGGGAAACCACCATTGCCAGAGGAATCCACGCGGTCGCGGGAATCGGGCCGACAATTTTAAGTACTGGCATTCCCCAATAGCGCGCGGCCGAGAACCAGCCTATGCAAACTCCGGTGACGAGCGCGACCGCCACCCCGAGGGTGTAACCGGAAATCAGCAGCAGCAGCGAATGCCAGGTGCTGTCAAACAGCAGGGCCCGATCATCCAAAAAACTTTGCAGCACGCCCGCTGGGCTGGGAAAATATGGCAGCGGGAGCCAGCGGAACCCGGAGGTAATCACTTCCGCGACGCACAGCAACAGCACGGCCGCGGCGATGATCGGCGAGGTGTGATTCAGCCACCGCCGCAAGGGCGACCAGAGCGGCTGCACCGCCATGGCTACGATCGACAAACCGAAAATCATGTCCAGAAATGCGAAGTAGGCATGAGTCTCCGGCACGGGTTGGTTCTTCGAAGCCCAAGCGTGAACGGCGAGCGCGATGGCGGTCGCCACGGGAATCGCGAGGAGAATCCGCCAAGGGGTTCGCGCGCGCGGGGGGGGGGCGGGGAGCACGGCGCATGACGCGCTTTCACCGACTCCTGCGGCCGGCGCCGGTTGCTCAAGTTCGGGGGCCGAAGAGTTCATCTGGGTGCGGGAATGATACAGGAGATGCAGAAAGGATCCGCCGCGTTGCTATACGAGTAGGCGTACTGGCGCTTGAGCCAGAGCGAGGGCACCCGGCCGTCAACCAACTTCTCGACCTGAACCGAGTTGAGCCATTCATCGGAAACCCCGTCGAGGTGCGCAAACGCGCGCTTGGCCAGCTCCTCCACAATGGTGGAAGGGCTGAGCATGCCGGACACCTTCATTTCCGCCGAGGCCAGTCGAACCGCGACTTCCGCTCCGGACACGCTGGGGACATAGCGCAGGTGCGAGATCGCCACCGCGTTTTGCTCGACCGTCGCAGCGAGATATTTTTTTTCCACCGAGAGCCGGGCGGCCGCCGCCGGATTGGCCTCGACCCATTTCGCCGCTTTCAGCAAAGCCCGGGTGGCTCCCGCCGTGGCCTTGGGATTCTTGGCGAGAAACTTTCCATTCACCAGCACGGCGCAGCAATATTCCTCGCTGTAGGGTGCATCCGCCGCCTGGTCCGCGATGTTGCGCACCTTGCCCTGCGCGACCAGCAGGCTGCCGATCGGTTCCGAA
>JAYUBJ010000593.1:0-3673 GCA_043740915.1 Verrucomicrobiota bacterium | reverse complement strand
TCAAACACGCGCTGGCCGTCGAGGCCGCCATGCGCCATTACGCCGCGCATTTCGGCGCCCCGGTGGAGACGTGGGGGGTGGCCGGGCTGATCCATGATTTCGATTACGAGCGCTGGCCCAGTCCGGCGGATCACACGCGCGAAGGCGCGCGCATCCTCCGGGAGCGCGGCGTGGACGAGGAAATCATCGGTGCGATCCTCGCGCACGCCGATTGGAATTGGGGGACTTACCCGCTCGACCGGCCGATCCGCAAAACGCTGTTTGCGGTGGATGAACTCTGCGGCTTTGTCACCGCCGTCGCGTATGTGCGGCCGGAGAAGTTGAACGGCATGGGTGCCAGCAGCGTGCGGAAAAAGATGAAGCACAAATCCTTTGCCGCCGCCGTGAAGCGCGCGGATTTAGAACAGGGGGCGGAGTTGGTCGGGCTGCCGCTGGACGAGCACATCACGCACGTGATCACCGCGCTGCAAAGCGTGGCCGTGCCTTTGGGGTTTGCTTAGGGCCCGATTGGTAGAAATACGCCCTGCCGAAAAGCGGCACCGCCGCGCGCACACTCCTAAACTTGGCGGAGTACACGAGGCACCCCGGTCCGCGCGAGAGCGTCTGGGACGTAGCCGAACGCCTTCAGGCTGCGTTCCCCGGTCGCCCCCGGACACGATCCGTGCAAACGGTAGCGGGTATGCGCAGGGTCACGGCCAATCCGGGGGACGCAGCCTGAAGGCATGCGGCTACAGAGGCAGGAGTAAAAGCCGCCGCGCCCCGGAGCGCGAGTTGTCTCAACTTGCAGCGCGTGTGAAGGAACGTTACGGCCGGGGATTACCAATACAACGGCCGTTCGTTCCAGCGCGTCAGCGTCACCTGACCGTCGAGCGATCCCGCGAACTGGCTGGCCTCGCCGCTCACCGGATCCACGCCGGGCGCGGCACAAGCCGTCACCCGCACGATTCCGAAACCTGTGGTGGTGCGCGAAGTCCGCCGTGCAGACGGGCGATGGAGCAATCATCGTGCGCGCGAACAACGCCGTCACGGTGACCTTCAGCTTCAGCGTGCAAGGCTACCCCAACGGGATTATCCAGTTGCTCATCTCCGGCGCCGCCGGCCCAAACTTCACCATCCAATATTCGACGAACCTGGTGGATTGGTTGGAAATCTGCACGACGAACGCTCCCGCGGTGCCGTTCAACTGGACGAACCTCGAGGCGACGAATGACGTCTGGCGTTTCTATCGTGTGGTCCAGTAGCGGATCAAATCCCCTCTCCTCAATCCTCTCCCCACTCCTCCGCCGCGGGGCGAGGAAGAAGCATATCCGCTACGGCTTCAATACAATTTTCCCCGCCAGCGTGCCGGCCTTGCCGATGGTGTTCTCTTCCTGCAACCGGTGCGCCACCGCGGCTTGCGCGAGGGGCAACGTGCGGTCGATGCGCGCCTGCAATTCACCCTCCGCCAGCCAGCCGTTGATGTCGTTGGCCGCGGCGCGCTGTTCCTCCGGCCGCGCGGCGAACATCACGAAACCATGCAGCGCGCAGCCCTTCACATAAAATGGGCCGACGGGGAAGGGCGGTCGCGCATCGCGCCCGGCCATCACAATCATGCGTCCGCGCGGCGCGAGCGAAGCCACGGCGCGGTCGAAGTCCGGCTCGCGCAAGGTTTCCCACCAGACATTCACGCCGGCGGGTGCGAGCTTCTTGATCTCAGCCTCGACGTTTTGAGTCTTGTAATTGATGGCCAGATCCGCGCCGAGCTGGCGACACACTTCCAATTTCTCCGCGCTGCTGGCCGTGGTGATGACGCGCGCGCCGAGCGCCTTGGCCATTTGCACAACGGTCGAGCCGACCCCGCCGCTGCCGCCGTTGACGAACAGGGTTTCCCCTTTTTGCAGTCGCGCCTCGCGCACCAGCCCCAGGTGCGCGGTGATGCCGACGAGCGCGATGGCCGCAGCTTGTTCGTCGCTGACGCCTTCGGGCGTGGGATAAAGCCAGGATTCATCCACCGCCGCGAATTCGGCAAAAGTGCCCTGCCGACCGAGCAAACCCTGGTTGCTGCCCCACACGCGGTCGCCCACCTTGAAACGTTTCACGCCCGGCCCGATGGCCGTGACCGTGCCCGCGAGATCGCAGCCGACGATGAACGGTTGCGGCAATGTCATCGGGATCATCCCGGCGCGGATGTAAGTGTCGATGGGATTGACCGCCACCGCGCCGACTTTCACGAGCACAAGCGAATCATGCACCGTGGGCACGGGGAGGTCGCCGTAGGTGATGTTTTCCGGCGGGCCAGGATGCTGGATGAAGGCGGCTTTCATGGCGCGTTTATTTTTTTCCGATGCAGTAAAGCTTGCTGTTCGTGCGGATGAATAGCTGGCCTTGCGACACCGCAATCTCCGAGCGCGTCCGGTCATCGCCCTCTTCACCCAATGCGGCCGTGTGCAGCACCTGACCTTTGTCGGCATCAACCACCACGACGTCGCCGGCGAAATTCATCAGATAGATTTTGCCGTCCGCGCCGGTGGGTGACGCTTCATACTTCTTGTTGCCCGGCGTCGTGAGCGTCCATTTGATCTTGCCGGTCTTCGGTTCGATGCGCGTGAGCGTTTTCTTGCCGTCGCTCAAGACAAAAAAGTCGCCGAGATAAAACAGCGGCGTCGGCACATCGGAAGTGACGCCGTCCCGCGGTTCGCCTTTCCAGGCGATGGCGGAATCGTCGAGCGTGCCCGAGCCGCCGGCTTTCACGGCGTAGATTGGCGCGCCCTTCGGTGCGCTGGCGAGGAGGATGCCATCGCCGGCGGCGGGTGAGGGCACGAGCCGCCAATGACCAATCTTGTTCGGGTTCCAGGTGCCCCAGCGCCAAAGTTCCTTGCCGGTGGCCGGATCGTGGCCGGTGATGCAATCGCCCCCGACGATCACAAGCTCCTTCCGGCCATTATACTCGAAGGGCAGCGGCGTGCTGAAAGCTTCGCGCGATTCCGCCGGCGCATCGCTGAGACGGACGTGCCGCCAGAGTGTCTTGCCCGTCGCCGGATCGAGCGCGAGCAGGTAAGATTCGCCATCGGGTTTGCCCTTCCCATGGACCGGTTGGTCGCGCTGCAACACCTGCAAATACAACTTCCCGGCGCTGAACAACGGACTGCTCGAGAAAGTCCATTGATACGCAAAGTCGCCATAGTCGGTCTGGATATTGCGGGACCACACTTTTTTACCGGCGAAATCAAACGCGACGAAATCGCCGTTGCCATAGAAAAAAATGGCGAGCTTGCCATCGGTCACAGGCGAGGGGGAGGCGTAGTTGCAGCCGTCGTCGCGGTTGTATTGCGCGGAGATCGTTTCTTGCCAGAGCACCTTGCCCGTCTTACGGTCGAGACAGAGTGCGACCATCGACTTCTCCTTTTTGTCGCCCGAGGTGACGAATACGCGGTCGCCCCAGATAACGGGCACGCCGGCGCTGGGGCCGGGCAAGTCAAGGTTCCAGGCGACGTTTTCCGTTTTGGAAAACTCGACCGGGAGATGCTTTTCCGGCGAGGAGCCGTTGAACGAAGGCCCGCGCCATTGGGCCCAGTTTTCCGCGAAGGCGGGCAGGGCCAGGGTGAGCAGTGCGGCGGTGAGCAGCGTTGGGAAACCGGAGCGCCGATCTCCTGATCGGCCCGTTTCCAATTGCGAAGAGGTGAGGGCCCATCGG